>JAYUJY010000058.1:0-36569 GCA_043764895.1 Synechococcales cyanobacterium
TCCACCTTGAGGAAACAGGGGGCTAATGTGTTGGATGCTCTGGTTCAATTATTTATGGGCGATCCGATCTCTCCTCTTCCACTGCCTGAGTAGTTACGAATTTACTCAGCAATGGGCAACCTGATTCTAATGGGTTTATTAAGATTGATACGACAAAGTTAACGAGTTCGAGTTCTTTGTTTAATGAGAGTCTGCATCCAAATAGCAGTTCCTATCACGCCAGTCCGTTTAGTCAATATTTGCATCAAGATTCGACAGATTTTGGTAGCGTCGGTGGACTGGTTCAAAATTTGCAAGGTCGTCTCAATACTTGGGTTCAGACTTCTCCGACAGTTCTCGGATTTAGTCAGGAACTTCTCCGATCGGGAAACATTGCGGATGAATATCGGTTGCAGGCGTTAGAGGCTGGGGAATATATTCTGGCGGAAGTTCAGAAGGATGCGGTGCAGATTTTTGACAAGACAAGTGCGATCGTTTCATCGAAGGCTCAGGCGTTTGTGATTGCACATCCGGAGTTTGCGGGACAAGTGGATGAGTTCAAGCATCAGGTGGTGGAAGCGACGGATCAGGTGACAGAGGAGGTGTCTAAGACGCTGAAGGCTGTGGGTTTGAAGACTTTATCGACGATTTATGACGGGCTTAAAGTTGCTTACGATCGTAGTGATCAGATGACGACTGAGTTCCCAGGGCGATGGAAGTTGTTCGTTGGGACGATGGCAGAGAGAACGCTGCAAGTGCGGGAAGCGGTGCAAGATGCGGCGAGTAAGGCGGCGGTGAGTTTGCGTGATCAATCTATCTCTGGGCAGGTTTCACCGGGTGGTGGGATTATTGCGCCCACGCTCTACGGGGCTACTCCGTCTACGTTACCGATCGTTTCTGGGGATTCTACTCTTCATACGATCGGGTTCGAGGGAAATGTGATTGCGGAGGCGGGGGCGATCGTTCGATCGGGTGCTGGACGGAGTTTTCAAGCAACGGCGGAACGGTATGGATTTAATTCCAAAGTTCGGTTTGATGCTTGGAAGACGGGTGAGATGGTGGATTATAGTCAGGAACTTGGACAGAAGAGCGATCGATGGTATCGGATTGAGGGAACCGATCGTTGGGTTTCGGGGGCGATCGTTCATACGAATGCTAATTTGGATGATCAAGCCAAGGTTCTTCCTGATGCAGCGCCTAAGGTGACTGAAGAAAAGCCTTTTATGGGACGCATTATTGCAACGCAAGCTAATGTTCGATCGGGTGCGGGGAGTCAGTTTGAGGATGTGGGCGATCGGTTTTATGGAGATACCGTTGAGTTTGATGGTTGGGTGAAGGGTGAATTTGTTGACTATCAAAGTACATTGGGAACTTCTAGCGATAAATGGTTCCGAATTAAGGGCGCGAACCAGCTAATTTCGGCGGCGTTAGTAACTACGAATATGGATAAAGCTGCTCCTGCTGTGATTGATGAAAATCTGCCTAATCCAATTGCAAAAGTTGAATCTATAACCAGAACCAGTCCAACTCCAAAGGTTGAATCTATAACAAGTAATGATATTCCTACAGCTCATTCAACTTTCAAAATCAAGTTTGAGTATGATTCGGATGAAAAGGCAAAAAACTTTTTCGATCAAACTAAAAAAGAGTTACTACAAAAAGCTGCTAAGTACTGGTCTGATCTGATCGAAGTGGGAGAGAATGGAATATCTGAATTGACTATAAAAGTCTCCTATACCAACATGTCGAAAAAGCAGATCGATGCAAAATATCTAGCTTTAACCAATAATGCAGGGGGTAATTTGAATAACTTAGGAACTGAGAAGACAAGCTTTACTGTTAGGGATAAAGCTTCGATGCATTTCGGTAGACATGTCAATTTTGGGACAGGAGGTTTAGATAAATCAAAACATGATTTTCTGACGGTTGCACAACATGAAATCGGACATGCTTTAGGCATTGGAAGCATTTATTATGGAAAATACAAGCACTCAGACCAAGAGGAAAAGGACTTCAATGAGGGTTTTAAAGATGGTCATGGAGAATCAAAAGATGAACAAGATATAATGTACAAGTCAATTTCCGAAGGTCAGAGTCGCGATGTTATAAAAAAATCAGACTTGGCTTATTTATCAGGACTTGGATATCGCATGCCAAAGTATCAAAATTTATATTGGCAAGGATCTCCGCCTTCTTCTAATCATGCTTAACCACTCCAAAGCAAACCCAACTCCGAATAATGAGCAAACAACCGATCGCCTAACTTCTTAGCTCAAATGGTTGCTTCGATATGTTCCGAATTCGGAATGAGATGGGTAATCAAAGTCTGAGCATGATAATTTTAATCAATTAAAGTAGGCGATTATCAAAATGATAGGGTGGCCACCCATTTTGATATAATCAGTTCGATTAAAATGGGTGGTCAGAAATAGTGAATCAAATATAAGTGCTATCAGCAAGAAATATTTCTCAGTTTGAAGCTATCTTATTTTAATTCACATTACCTACCTACTTACTCACGTCTTAATGAACGCTTCCAATGTGTCTGACCAGCAGGCAAATCTCCTACTCCTCTAAACTGAAATCCATTCTCTTTTGTAAAAGGAACAGACGTTCCACTCTTGCATGTTGATGACTGTCGGGCTTCAACATGTATGTGAGAAAAACCACCATTTCTTGCAACCCCTGCTTTAGTGAGAGTTCCTAAAACAGACCCTCTTTTCACTTGCTGCCCTGTTCTGACACTTACATTCATGTGGCCCAGCATAATAGCCCGACGTTCATCAATTTTCACACAGGCCATATCTTGATCTACCCAAACAATCGTTCCATCCGATGGAGAGAGTACTTGTTGATCTCTAGAACGACTTGTATTACCATCTCCTGCCCAACAAGAATTATTACTGCCGTAATCTTGACCGACGCTAAGATCGAATGCGTAATATCCTTTATGACTGATAGGACCATCGTATCCTTGGCAAACATACCACGTCGATGATGATGCAAAGGGTAAATCTATGTCACCACTAGCAGATGTAGAATTCGCGGGTGGAGTACTTTTAGACGAGATCCATTCAGAAGAAGCACTGCGAGTTCTCGATCGTCCTCCGTCCGTAGCACTGTTCCAACCTGGTCGTCCATCTTGTCGATATACGACTAGATTCCCATCTGTTTGAATGGAAAAGAAAGCACCTATATTGCCAGATGTATCACTGGCCCAAAGAGGTCGATTACTGGAATCATAGAGGACTACATTACCATCTGTTTGGACAGAAAAAAGAGATCCGCGACCTTCAGTACCAGTTGCCCATATAGGATTACCTGACGGGCTATACAAAACCAAGTTTCCATCTCCTTGAAACTCAAGTTTGTAATTATTGCAAGTAACCCATTTATCGCCTTTGCGAAATGAGAGATTCTGACGACCATTCGTTCTTAAATCTGTATTTCTACACGATTGTGCAATTAGTTGAGGATTACGTCTAATTTTTTCTACACCTAAATCTAATCCTCTTGCGTCAGAAGAGATTGACGAAGAAAGTACTGTTGAAGTAGTTGCTAAAGTAGAAAGAATAGCCATGAATGCAATTTTTAGATACGAATTCATATCGTCAATAAGCCTGTACTAGTTTTGAATTTAATATCGAATTAGATGTACCCTTTACAATCACAAATTAAGCATAGATGGCATCGTAATTCAAACATCAATATAAATATTTCTTCATCAAAAATTTGTCTACTTGCAAAGACTTCTTTATTTAAGCTTTCTATTTGAGAAGCATTAAAGGAAATATCAAGTATCACCAAGTATTTATACTCATTGAAAATAAGGTACTTTAAGAACGATCGCACTCCACCCAAGTTTAACCACAGTCAACCAAAGTCCGATCGACCCTCAAGCCACACTCCTGTAGTACGATCGCTACAACCGATCGCATCCCAACCCTGACCACTCTCGAAAAACGATCGTCCACCGATGCTCAGACCATTCTCGATCGCCACCCGAATTTGAAAGGCTTTGTCGATCGTAGACCTGGACGTGGACAATAAGCTGCGATCGCACTTCCTCAAGCATCCGTCATCAAAAGCGAACCCAACTCCAGATACTGAGGAAATAACCGATCGATACTTGCCAACTGAATACTGCGATCAATTGCGGTTGCAATAATTAATCGATCGAACGGATCGCGATGAACAGGTGTTAAATGGGCTGCTTTATACGAAATCTCAGCCGTAATCGGAAACAACACAATTCCAGATGGCTCCAACGCCTCATGAAGCCATTGATCCGCTGGACAAGGCAACATGAGTCGTCCTCTCTGATGAGCCAGCGCCACCTCAAAACAAGACACAGGTGAAACTCCAACCTGAGTCGCAATTTCGATCGCCTCTCGCCAAGCCGTTGGAAACCGATCGAACTCCTGATTAATAAACCAAATCCAAATGTGTGTATCCAAAATCATCCCTTCAGACATTCCCAATCCTGCTCATCTACAATCGGACTCACCACATCCCCAATAGTCTTGCCCAACCCTGCAATCAAAGGTGAAGCAGTACGACGTTTCGATCGAAGCAAAAGATCCGTTTTTTGACGAAGCTCTCGGATAAATGCCGGACCATCAACCGACGGAGCCATTTCGTCATAGGCTTCTTGGACCTTCACACGAGTCTCTGCTAGCCATTCAGCATCCGACTCTTCATACTTCTCAAAAAGGCGAAATGCAATTTGAAGGATCTCCTCAGGACTTTGGTACTGTCCCGTCTGAAGCTTGCTCTCAATTAGATTTTCTTGGTCAGCGGTCAGTTGAATCACCATAAGACGATCGGAATAAAGTTATGGACTTCCTACTATTGTAAAGGTTGATTCGATCGAGTGACGATCTCTCTTCTGAGGAAACGATCGCCCCTCAAGCGCAATCCCGTAGTCCGATCGCAGTCAACCTAGGAACGATCGGAACGCAACAAGGTTTGAGAAAAGCAAGATAAGGTTCGATCGTCCTCAAATTTACTCAAACTCCTCTCAAAGTAAGTTCGATCGGCCTCAAACTTACTTTAACTTGAACGAAACAAGGTTTGACTTGAACAAAACAAGGTTCGTCTAGCTTCAAACTTACTTGGATTAGAACGAAACTAAGGTTAGGAGTAAAAAATAAGATTTAGTCACGATCGGTCTATTCTATAACCCGCAGCAAACCCAAAGGAATCCAGAGTTGACGTTCAGCCGCGCGATCGCTTCGATTGATTTGGAGCAGGCGGACAGTCGTTCGAGCTTTAGGCGTTAATGGCATAAACATGGAATCTTCCAGCCGAAAATGCTCACTCCAAACATCGGTTCTAGGATTGTAGAGTGCCGTAATCTCACCCGTCAGTGGATCAATCGACGCAATATCACTGCCTTTGAAGGTATTGCAAAGTTTACAGGCAAGTGCAAGATTTTCCGCGATCGTCAGTCCTTCATGCTTTTCAGCAATCACATGATCAATCTCATGAGGACAAAACGCAAAGATTTCTGGTTGTAAACAGTATTCACAACAGCGATCGGCTTGCTCAAAAATCATCCGACGTAAAGACGTTGGAATATAGGTTTTACTCATTGGCCATTCAATTTCAAATAAGCCCTCGCCTTCGCCATCCGAATCGTGTGTTCCAAATACTCATACTGTTGCCAGAGCGATCGTTCTTCCGATGTAAGATCTTGAGACTGATGTTTTTCAGAGAGTCGATCGATTTGATCCTGCAAAACGGGAGATGGACGAAGATCCAAGATTTCCTGAGGAGTGGGAAGATTCGCCAAGAAATCTAGAACCTCAGCAAACCCTGTAAAGCCAGGTTGAGGTCTGGAGACCAGTTCATTTAACCCTAACTCCAAAACCTGCGAAACATTCTGCTCAACCGCATTGAGTTTTGTAAGTAATTCGTCTGGAATGTCAACTGTGATTTGCAT
Organism: Synechococcales cyanobacterium; assembly: GCA_043764895.1. Taxonomy (GTDB): domain Bacteria; phylum Cyanobacteriota; class Cyanobacteriia; order Leptolyngbyales; family Leptolyngbyaceae; genus JAAFJU01. Next base: position 5,924 of record JAYUJY010000058.1, read on the forward strand.
AGTGACCAACTTGACTACAGATCATGTCTCTTCAGCTTTGTAGCAATACTATAGCAACCAAGACGATCGCCCTCCCCCAAGCCCTACCGCAGTCAACCTAAGATCGATCGCCCCTCAAGCGTAATCCCGTAGTCCGATCGTTGGCAAAGCCTCCCGGAATGGGAATCGGCTTTGTCACAGGACCGATCGCAATATCCCAAAACGTCTATCGCACCGATCTCAACTCCTCTTGCAACACCCGGCGTAACGTATCCACATTTAGAGGTTCTTGGGACTTGCCTAAAAACTCTCGAAGGGCTTGATTCATCATCGTTTGATAGCCTTTTCCTGCCGCATCACTCCGATCGCGAAACGCCTCCAAGACATCATCATCAATATAAATTGTGATGCGTGTTTTTCCAGCTTGAGGCACGATCGCCCCTCGTTTCGCTTGATCTAAATCATATTCCACTTTCATATTGACGCCTCTCATGACGAGTAGCAGGACGGGCTGAAATCAATCGAATGTTTTCACCTCGATAGGTGTAAACTACAAACAAAACGCGCAAAAGATGATCTAACCCGATCGCAATAAACCGTTGTTCTCCCTCAGCCGCTTTATCTTCTATGGAAAGTGCATTCAGATCAAATAGCACTGCCTCGGCATCCGAGAAGCGAACGCCATAATTTTCCCGATTGATAGCGGCTTTGTTAGGATCCCATTCAATTTCCATACATATATTATATGCACTAATGGTTAGTTTTTGCCAAGTGAAGGACGTTGGCAAAAACTACCGGAACGGGAATCGCCCTTCATCAAGCATCCGTCATCAAAAGCGAACCCAACTTGCACGACTTGGGATCCGAACAGCATCTGTCAAAGCGTAGAAGTATTATGATAAGGAGTAGGAACGATCGTAGAAAACCATCATGACTCAATTGTTAGAACGCGTAATTGCCCAATTAAAAACCCGATCGATCGATGAACAAGATGCGATCGCCGCGATGATTCTGGAAGAACTCGAAGACGATCGACGTTGGGATGAGTCTTTCGCTCGATCGCCCAACCTCTTGGCTCAAATGGCTGCTGATGCAATGGAAGAGTATCATGCAGGTCAAACGCAAGAATTGGACCTAGAGATACTGTGAAATCTCGTATAACTGTTCAGTTCCGTAAATCCTTAGCCCGATTACCTGACGAAATCCGCCAGCAAGCCCGAGCTGCCTATCGTCAATTTCAGGACAATCCCAATCATCCAAGTCTACGATTCAAGAAAGTTCATCCAACTCTTCCAATCTACTCCGCCCGAATCAACAAGAGCTATCGCGCTGTCGGACAATTGCATGACGGTATTGTGTTTGGTTCTGGGTTGGTTCTCATACTGAATACGATCAGTTGCTCTACCAATTGTAAATAGTATTTAAACTTTTCCTTTCTAAAGAACCTATGGAGTATTGATCAAAGAAACCCTATCAAAGCCCTAAAAGTGAGCTAAACTGAACCACCATTTCAAGCCCAAAAAGCACCCCAGCCGTGAACGCGATCGCCCCAAAAGCTCCCTCCGCCCCGCTCCCCAAGCGCATTTCCACCGCACTGCTCACCTCCCTCGCCTCAGGCGTTGTCCCCCGCGTGGGCATCGATCACCTGACGACCGGACGCGATCGTGAACTCGCCACCTTGCAGCAGGACTTAGACAACATTGCCCAAGGAGCCGCTGCCTTTCGACTGGTCATCGGGCGGTATGGTGCGGGGAAAAGCTTTTTGTTGCAATCGGTGCGATCGATCGCCATGGAGCAAGGCTTCGTGGTTGCAGATGCCGACATCACCCCCGAACGTCGTCTAACAGGCAACAACGGTGAAGCCCGTGCCACCTACCGCGAACTCCTGCATCACCTCGCCACCAAAAGTCGTCCAGACGGTGGGGCATTGCCGATTATTTTAGAAAAATGGATTGCATCGGTGCAGACTCAAGTCGCAACTGAAAACGGCACCACGCCCTCGGATGAAGGGTTTGATGGCTTAGTCGAAGAGAAGATTCGATCGTCAATTCAGAACCTTTCGGATTTAGTGAACGGCTTTGAATTTGCCAACGTGGTGATTGCGTATTGGAACGGCTATCGCAACGACGACGATCGTAAAAAAGAATCAGCTCTGCGATGGCTGCGGGGAGAATTTTCCACTCGCACAGAATCGAAACAAGCGATCGGTGTTCGAGTCATTATTGACGACGAAAATTGGTATGACTACATCAAGCTGCTCGCCAAATTTGTCACCGACATTGGATACAAAGGGTTGGTCATCATTCTTGACGAAGCCATTCACCTAACCAAAATCACCACCAGCATTTCCCGTCAAAATAATTATGACAAACTGCTAGCCATGTTCAACGACACCATGCAAGGACGCGCGACCCATTTGGGTATTTTAATCGGCGGTACACCGCAATTTCTAGAAGACCCTCGGCGCGGGCTGTACAGCGATCCAGCATGGCAACGACGAACGCAAGAAAATCAATTGTTAACCCGATCGGGCGTCAGTGATGCGATCGCACCCGTGATCCGATTAGAAGCCTTAACAGAACCGCATTTATTAGAACTTATGCAACGCCTCAGCCGAATTCACCAAGAACACTACGGCACAAAAAAAGCAATGCTCCCGCAAGAATTACAGGACGTCTTAAACGCCATGCGATCGCGACTCGGAGCCGAAGCCCTGCTCACCCCCGGCGAACTCGTGCGAGACTTCACCGGAATCCTAAACGTATTACAACAAAACCCACAGCTTACCCTCAACCAAGTCCTCCAACAAGAATCAAAAAAGCCTCGTATACCCCAACCCAGCAACGATCGCCCCCAAGTCTCCGAAGAATTCGCCGAATTCACCTTATAACCCTACTCAAAATCCAACGTAGGATGCGTTAAGCGAAGCAACGCATCATTTTATACACCGCAACAACCCATCATTCCATCCACCGCAACAACCCATCATTCAAAACGCCCCTCGCCCCCGAAAAACGATCGCGATCGTCTGCATCAAAATCTCCACATCCAAATTCAACGACCAATGATCAATGTAATACAGATCCAACCGAGCCGCATCATCAAACTCATCAATCTCCGATCGACCCGAAATCTGCCATAACCCCGTCATCCCCGGCAACACCTGATGTCGCACATGATGCCACTCCTGAAAGCGCTCCACATCCCGCAAGGGCAAAGGCCGTGGACCCACCAAACTCATCTGTCCGAGCCATACATTGAGCAACTGCGGTAACTCATCCAAACTCGATCGACGCAGCATTAACCCAAACTTCGTCACCCGTGGATCAGATTTCACCTTAAACATGATTCCATCTCGCGATCGATTTTGTGTTTCCAACTGCGACTGCAAATCCGTTGCATCCACGTTCATCGTGCGAAACTTCCAAATCCGAAACGCCCTCCCATTCAGCCCCACCCGTGACTGCCGAAAAAACACCCCACCCGGTGAATCAAGCTGAATTGCGATCGCAATCCCCACCAGCAGCGGTATCAGCACAATGAGTCCCACCCCCGAACCCACAACATCAATCCCGCGTTTCACCCGATAATCCCACCCCGAAAGCAGCGGCGGCTCCAGTCTCAGCGTCGGCATCCCCGCAAAAATCTCCGGAATCCCCCGCCGATGCAACGTCTCCACACTCGACGGAATCAGCCGCAGCGTAATCCCCGATCGCCTAAGCTGCCAGTACAACTGCGACGCCAACTCCGTCTGCGGCAACCCCTCCGCCAACACCTCCTGCGCCCCCGATCGAATAATTGCACTCGTCACCGCCCGAGACGCAGCCATAGACGAGAGAGCCGCCCCCACCACCCGATACCGCCGTTGAAGCGTAAGCGATCGACCCAGCTTCGGCAACCGACCCGCCGACGCAATCACATAGACCTCAATGGGCGATCGACGCTTCTCTATCTGCGCCAAAATCCCATTACTCACCACCCGAAACACCATCACCCCCACCACACTCCCCACCCACGCCGACCACACCAACGACCGAGGCAACGCCAACTTCGGATCATAAAAATATTGCGCCACCAGCCCCAGCACATACACCATGCTCACCAAGCGTCCCGATCGCAAATAATCCCGCGCCTGCACCGGAGAATAAAGCCGCCCCGACAAAAATGCCACCCACACCGCAAAAGCAAACCCCCAGAAAATCCCCGGCAACCCCAGCACCATCCCCCAGTCCAACTGCGGCGGCAACGGCGAATAAAACTGATTTACATAACCCGCCCAGCGCCAAGCCAGCGCCAACGCCAGCCCATCTCCCAGCACCCACAACACACATTCCGCCCAGCGCTCACCCCTCCGTGCCCCCACCCGCGACGGTGCCCGTAAATCACCCACATGTTTCATGATTAAGCCATGCGACCCCAAAATTGTGCAAAATATTCCTATTCGTCTATTTATTCGTCTATGCTGACACTGAAAATCTCAGGGCACCTCTAATTATGACCCGCACCATTGAAATCCTACCCACCCTCACAGAGCTGATTCCTCACGCCAGCACCGTCATTCTCGATCGCCTGACCCAAGCCATCACCGATCGCGGCATGGCCACCATCGCCCTCTCCGGCGGCAGCACCCCAAAACCGCTCTACAAGATGCTAGCCCAAGCAAAGTTCCCCTGGGACAAGCTCCACATCTTTTGGGGCGACGAACGCTATGTCTCGTGCGACCATCCCGACAGTAACGAAAAAATGGCCCGAGACGCATGGCTGAACCAGGTTGCCATCCCCGCCAATAATATCCACGCCGTCCCCACGAGCGCGCCCACCCCCGCCGAGGCCGCAGCGCACTACGAACAAACGCTGCGAGACGTTTGCCACAGCTCCGGCAGCGACATCCCAGCCCTAGACGTCATCCTGCTTGGCATGGGCGACGACGCTCACACCGCATCGCTCTTCCCGAATACTGAAGCTCTAAATGTGTGCGATCGTCTCGTCACCACAGGAGAAAAATCCGGTCAGCCTCGTATCACTTTCACGATTCCGATGATTAACCAAGGTCGGTGCGTCCTGTTCTTGCTGGCCGGAAAGAGCAAACAGCCCGCCCTTGCACAAGTATTTGCCCCGAGCAATGACCCGAATCTCTATCCCTCACGCTTTATCCGGCCCCAAGGTGAATGCCTATGGATGATGGATCACGCAGCGGGCGAGGGCATATTGGGAATGGAAGGAGTGAGGCTACTATGACGAATTGCCCAAATTGTAACCATCTAAATCCCAAAAACGCGATTCAGTGTGAGTCTTGCCTCGCGCCCCTCGCCTCGCCCATCTGCTGCCCCAACTGCGGAGCCGCTGCCCTCCTGCCGGACGTCCGGTTTTGTAGTCAGTGCGGGTTTAATTTGCAGAATATGGCCCTGCAAGGGATCGCCCTGCAAATTGTCGCCCTGCAAACCTTAGAGCGATCGATGGCCCCGCCCCTGGCCTTTCCAGCAAAGTCGCTCATCCCCAACCTCCACAGTGACGATGGCGGAGCCGCCGCGATGCCCACCCTAAACCTGAATATGATGGCTGACGATCGGCTTCGGCGCTTTGCGTCCGCTGAACAGGTGGCTCAAGTGCATCTTCAGCACCTCCAGACTCAGACTCGCTTAGATCTTCCGCTTGGTCGATCGATGATCTATCTTGGGAAGCCCAACGATCGCATTCCGCCCGATATTGATGTTTCAGGTTTTCCAAATGCCGAAATTGTCTCTCGGATTCATGCCAACATCCGAGTTGAAGGAGATGTTTATTATGTCGAGGATGTCGGTAGTTCCAATGGAACCTACATTAATAACATCCCTTTAAACGTCGGTTCTCGGCATCGACTGAGCGAGGGTGATCGGATTTCCCTTGGAAAAGGTGATAAGGTCACCTTCCAGTTTCAAGCCAGCTAAAGTCAGTTCTGAGAAATCACGGTAAAGTTTTAGGTGAACACGACCTCACCTCGATCAAATCCCTTTAGCCCTGTTTCAAAGGGAAATTAACCTTCGATCGAGGCTCTGTAGTTCTTATCTGTTCAGCGCTCACTTTTCAAATCTCGCCCTTGTTCTCCCTGTTCCTTTGTTCCCCCGGTTCGACGTGATTACTTTAACGCTACTGCATCCAGTGACATCCTCCCCGGTTCAAAGCTGGGCGTTTGAGAGTGATACGGTGGTTCGCATTGGGCGAGCAACTGACAATCAAGTCGTGCTCTACAGTGCAGTGGTCTCGCGTCACCATGTCGAATTGCGATATACCGAACCCGCCCGCACTATCAGCGGCGGCTGGGAACTCGTGAGCCTCGGAGCCAATGGCACCTACATTGACGCCCAAAGGGTGATTCGATCGCCGCTCACGGATGGCATGGTGTTTCGGCTGGCGCGATCGGGACCGAATATTCAAGTGCTTATTCAAGCAGATGGCACCCGCAATCGCACCTTAGAACGGCTACTTAATCGAGTTGAAAACCGATCTGAAGACCGAACCCAAAACATAACTCAAGACCGGGCTGAGGTTAACCAAGTCCAAACGCCACAGGTCGAAGCGATCGTCATTGCGTCTGAGCGCTATAGCCAACTGGTTATGGAGCAAGACCGCCCCTCAGTGAGTCCCAAACTCCTGTTTGATACCCTAACGGGCCAGCCGCTCAACGTCATCAAAACCATCGGAGGCTATCCGATCATTCAAGAACTAGGGCACGGTTCCATGGCTTCGACTTACCTCGGCTGGCATAAGGGTCAAACGGTTGCCCTAAAACAGCTCAATCGCGAGTGGAGCCAAAATAACGAAGCGATCGCCCGATTCAACACGCAAATCCAACAGCTCAAAGCTATCATCCATCCCGGCGTACCGCAGATCGTCGATGCATTTATGGAGGGCACTCAGCCTGTCCTCGTCATGGAGATGGTATACGGTCAAACCCTAGCGAGTGAGGTTAAAACCCACGGACTATTGACTGAACCCGAAGCGATCGCCATTGCTCTAGAAGTGTGCGATATTTTGACCGAACTTCATGACCAGCCGACAGCCACAGTCCATGGCGATATCCACCCGCAACATTTGATTCGGCGACAAGTGCTGCGATCGGGGCAGGAAATTGTTCTAATTGACTTTGGTTTAATGCGTCACTATGGTTGGCATGTAGGTCTGCCCCCAAGCAGCGTGGGCTACACCGCTCCGGAACTTCAGGAGGCTCTTGTCACCCCCGCGATCGACTATTACGCCCTTGGGACTACGCTAGCCTATCTTCTGACTGGAGAAGACCCAGCGCTATTTTATGGCCATCAAGAAGAGGGTTATCGGTTTCAGGCTGAATACATGACGGGCCTTTCCCCTGAGATGACCACGCTCATCCAGCATCTGACGCACCCTGACCCCAATCATCGACCCACATCGGTCCGTGAAATTGAACAGGCGCTTCGGATGGTAATTTAAGGATTATTTAAGGATTATTTAAGGGTTACTTGAGAGTTACGAGTAAGAGCTACTTAGAACCGTCAGCAGTGCGGATAGTGAGCAACTGCGGCGGGGTGGCATCCGGGGGATAGAGCAAATCAACCTCGACCGATCGCAGTTCACTCGGCTTCAACATCAACGTTGCGAGAGCCTCACCCCGCTGTCCTCGGCGCTGCACCACATGAATATAGCGCGTCTGCATTTGCGAATTATCATCAACGTAGCGCAGCCGCACGGTTCCCCGGAAGAATATTTTGGCCTCGGGAGGATTGATGAACAGAACTTGGTCGCGGCTTAAATCTTGCTTGAGCGGAGTCTCTAGGCTGAGGACAATGCGCTGGGATTGGTTTGTTGGATTGTGAAGAGGAAGGGTAAGGCTGTAATGGATGCCATAGTTGCCATTGGCAAAATAAGCGGTGTCGTCGTAGCGCACTAGGATGGGCGCACTCTGGATCTGTCCAGTGGCAAAGGTGCCCTGCTTAACGGTGCTGATCGCATAGGAAAATGCCCGTCCTTGCGCCGGAATTGCCAATCGATCGCTCTTCCCATCGGCCAGCGTAGCTTTCCACAAAGACCCCTTAGCAACACCCGCCACGCGTCCGTAGATGATCTGCTCACGCGTATCGCTTAGCGGCGTCGGCGTCCGATCCCGTGGACCCGCCAAACTCGAATTGGTCAAAAAGGTCTGCCAATCCGCCAGCGTTGGGACGCGTTCCCGACCGTCCGGACTCCGTGGGGCGTACATGGCCATGGACGCAAGCTGTACGTCTCCACTGCTACTGAGTCGAATTAAGGTCGATCGGCCATTGGATGAGGGCGTCACGAGTCCTGCCGGAATGGGAAGATTGAGCAGCATCCGGCTTTCTCCCGGATTGAGCGTCATAAAACTCGGGAGCCAACCCTGTCTTCGGCCTCGCAGGAGGTCATTCATGACGCGGCTCCCCGGCCCGGAATACACGGTACCGATCGGATCTTCCGTCGTATCTGCGATCGGCAAAAACAACGCATCAGGCCGAGTCAAATAGCTTGCACCCTGGATCACGTCTACCGTGACGGGCTGAGAACTGGGATTGGTGATCAGAATGCCTTGAAACAAAGCCTTGAGTTGGTCGTCAGTCGAGGCTTTGCTGATGTGATGAGAAAAGATATCAAATCGACCGTTGAAGCGATAGTTGAGATGCGCCTTAGGCACCCGTTTGCCGTCTACGGAGAAGGTCGAAAGGAGGATACCTTCGTTGAGAATGAGTTCGGGGCTATTGCTATTAAAAACCGGAACGTCGTCTAGTTTTCCCGGTAGCGATCGGACTTGCTGGAGACTCAGAATTTCGTTTTGTCTTGGCAGCGTGTCCTGAGGGGGCAGACTCTCTAACCGAGGAAATCGATAGGGAAGGGGAATTCGGGTAAGAGTGGGTGTACGCGGAGCGATCGGGATTGGGGCGATCGGGGTCGGTGTGAGGGGGATGGGTAGAGCCTGAAGCTGGGCGAGAAGGGGCAAAGTTGAGAACAGGGAAGATAACAAAGACATGGCAACACACTTAGACTGAGAGTAACGACAGGAAATTATTTGACAGGAAATGTTGACAGAAAAAATAGTACATCGTCAGAGGATGACTCGAAGACTAAATTTTCTGTATTTCTTAAGCTTTACGGACGAATAATAATAAGTTATGGTTCCTTCCATTGAGCCAGATCTTATGCAAATCGAAGTATTCCGGCGTAGGATGAATATGAAATTTTCACAGGGTGCAGTTGTGAAATTAATAAGTTTTTCTCGTCACTTTTCTCTTAAGCGGTTTTCTTTGGGAGGGATTGCCTCAGGATTTGTGTCTTTAGCCATCGGATGGGTGGGCGCGATCGAGCCATCTGCCGCCTCGGGATACTGCGATGGCAAACTCCAAGGCCAAACCCTTCAAGGCCAGCATAGCTGTCAATTTCCCAGTGGACTGAAATATGAAGGGCGCTTCGTCAATGGGAAACGAGATGGCAAGGGTAAACTGACGTTTTCAGATGGATCCATTTGTGAAGGTGGATTTGAAAACGATGTCTTGAAGGGATCTGCGATCTGTCGGTACAGCAGTGGCAACCGCTACGAAGGTCCGCTTGAAGACAATCTTCGTCAAGGTCGAGGGAAGTTTACCTATGTCAATGGAGTCGTGTGTGAAGGTCTGTTCAAGAATGATGCGATCGTCGGGGTTGGAATCTGTCTCTACCCCAACGGCAATCGCTACGAAGGCAATTTTTTGCAAAACCAACGATCAGGAATAGGAACGTTGACCTACAGTGATGGAACAACCTGTGAAGGAACGTTTCAACAAGAGCAAATGGTCGGAATGGGGCGCTGTAAGTTAGCGAATGGCGATCGCTACGACGGGGAATTTCGGGACAGCCAGTGGGATGGACGCGGCGTTTATACCTATGCCGATGGGATGAAGGTGGAAGGAATATGGCGATCGGGCCAGCTTATGCAGCGATCGCCGTCTGGCTTTTAGTCTGGTTTTTAGTGGTCCCTAACCCATCCCCACAGCGGCCACTTCTAGAGGCAACTGATAGCCCTGCTCAAAAGCATAGCGAACAAGCTGCGATCGATTTTCCAGTTGAAGCTTGTTCAAGATATTGCTCAGATGGGTCTGCACTGTGCGCGGACTCACAAACAGATGTTCCCCGATTTGCTTATTGGTAAAGCCTTGGATCACTTCCCAAAACACTTTCTCTTCCGCAGGCGTTAAAGGGAGCGGGACAGGCTTGGTTGCTTTGGGCGAAGCCGTTGCTTGCTGGAGGAGGCGCACGATTTCGGCATGAGTCCGGCGCGATCGCTCTAGCTGGGCCTCTATTTTGGCCATTAGCTCCCGCGTCTCAAACGGCTTAATGATGTAGTCGTCCGCCCCCATTAAATGCCCTTGCACCCGATCGTTGAGTTCCCCTCGACTAGACAGAAAAATCAACGGAACAAGCTGACCCGATCGCGTCATCCGAATCTGGCGGCAAAATTCAAAGCCATCCATTTCTGGCATGAGAACATCGGACACAATCACGTCGGCAGGATCGGTCTCAAATAGCGCGAGTCCGATCAACCCAGAAGCCGCCACCTGGACATTAAAGCCCCGTTTGAGAAGGTAGCGCTCCAGGGCCGTCCGTAAGGTGGTGTCGTCATCTACGATTAAAATTTTCTTCATGCGATCGGGTGTTCCAGAGAGACAAGCGGGTTGTTTTTTAAGAGTGCCCTGTGGGAAGGGAGAATGGAGAATGATGAATGTTGAATACTGAAGTTCCGAGGGAATACGGGTCTTGTGACGAGGGTTAACGAAGCTTTGGGTACGGCACAGGCGGAATTGCGGACTGGCTGGGACTCTGGCTGGGACTTCGGGTTTGAGTTTGGTCTGTGGTGGATGTGAAATCGGCTTAGACTGTGCTAATATGTAGTGACTTAGCTAAGGCTAGGGCATGTAGCTCAGGGGATAGAGCATCAGGTTCCGGTCCTGAGGGTCGCAGGTTCGATTCCTGCCATGCTCGTAAAGAGCAATTTAAACTTAACAACTTGAAACCCACGTTCATTTCAGTATGGCGTGGGTTTTGTATTTGGGCCGATAACGCGGATTGAGACGATCGCCTAGGATCTTGCTCTGGTCAAACTCAATTGCTCATGTTACACTTGTAGCACATTCAAATGTTCTACTCCATTAGGATGAATTCTTCATCTTGCACGCCCGTCTTTTGACAGAATTCGTCTCCTCAGTCAATCGCCCGATCGGGCTTAATCCGGGAGATTTGGCTCTTCTTCAAATCGTCATGCCAGCTTCATAGCCTTGTGACATTAGACCTCTAGAGTTTAGGACATACGGTTTTCCGGGCGGGACAGCCCCACTCGTAAAATCACATTTACCCTGGATGATAAGTCTAATCGAATTTAAGTTCCTTTATAGAAACCCAGTTTTCGATCGGCTTATTGAGTCGATGATCCCTTTACGAGAAATAGGAGTTGTATTATGATTAGTCCATACTCGAAACGACTTCGGCTCTTTTTGAGACCTGTCTCAAGTCCGTCATCACCGCCGCATCCCTGATGTTCCTTGTTTCCAGATTTTGTGTTTTATTTCCCGAGATTTCTATCTAGGTACGCGCACTCCATATCCCGTCATAGCGTAGCTCTAATCTCGATCTTGATAGCTAACGACCTTCTTGCTAGCTAAAAGACACTGAGTAATCGGCGATTCTTGACCCCTATAAGACTCTTTCACGACCTTTGCTCTACTTCACAGCCCATCCCCACGGAGTTTTGCTACCATGCCCATTACTGCCACTAAAACGAAATCTCAGGTTCCTACTTATTCGGCAGATATGGTTCGGACTTATCTGCACGAAATTGGGCGCGTTCCCATGCTAACCCACGAGCAAGAAATTATCTATGGCAAGCAAGTCCAGCAGATGATGAAGCTGATAGAGACACGCGCAACTCTAGCCAAAAAACTGGGCACTGAGGTGAGCGATCGAGATTTTGCTATTCACTTAGAAATCTCCGAGACAGAGCTAAAAGCGCTGCTACATCGAGGTCGTCGGGCCAAGCAAAAAATGATCGAAGCGAATTTGCGTCTCGTTGTGTCTATTGCTAAAAAGTACCAAAAGCGCAACTTAGAGTTCTTAGATCTCATTCAAGAAGGCTCCATGGGTCTAGAGCGCGGGGTTGAAAAATATGATCCAATGCGGGGATATAAGTTCTCCACCTACGCCTACTGGTGGATTCGTCAGGCGATTACCCGAGCTATTGCCCAACAAAGCCGGACGATTCGTCTCCCTATCCACATCACAGAGAAACTCAACAAAATCAAGCGAGTTCAGCGGGAGTTGACTCAAGAACTTGGTCGCAGCCCCAACGTCACTGAAATTGGCGCACAGCTCGATCTTGATCCATCCGAAATTCGGGACTATCTCCAACTTTCTCGCACCCCGATTTCGCTCGATATGCGAGTGGGTGACAATCAAGATACTGAATTGATTGATCTCTTAGAAGATAGCTCAGTCTCTCCTGAAACTTACACCATTCAAAGCCTGCTCCGTCAGGATTTACGGGCGATGCTAGCCGATCTCACCCCGCAGCAGCAGGAAGTGCTCCGACTCCGCTACGGCTTGGAAGATGGCATCGAACGATCGCTCGCCAAGGTCGGGGAATGCCTGAATCTTAGCCGCGAACGGGTGCGCCAACTTGAGCGTCAAGCACTCGACTATCTGCGCCGTCGCAAAGGACTGGTTCAGGATTATCTGGCCTCCTAGAGGATTAGACGGTTTTTATAGAATGTCATTGCCACAAGAAAGATTCAATGGATACTTCTTGTGGCAGTTTTATGATGTGACTCCATTTAATCGCTTCATATCGATAAAGCGTGCTTAGTGTGTCTAGCCCGGACGCCCTCAACTGGCACATCCCCAAAACTTAATCAATCGTCGGGGACCCTAACGACACAGACGATCGAATGGAATGACGGTCAGTCAAAGGCTTAAGGGGACTTCCATTTGGATGGAATATTCCGATCGGCCTGACGGTTTTTCGTAGAGTTCTGAGTCAGGCCAGATGGCAGACTGTCACTCTCTGCCATTGCCGAAAAATGGCGACCATGATTTGATAGTTATATGGAGAGCTTCCATGAGGGATGTCGGACAAGATTTTTCTCTTTGCCTTACATCCATCTCAAGAAAGGTCTTACCTGAATGCATAAGTTAGATTTTTTGATCCCTATGTATTGACAGAGTATTGACAAACGAATTGAGGGTCGGACGCCAATCATTAAGCTTTGGATTCTGCGCCTGAACAGCAAATCGTTTTCCAACTTTTATAACTAAGCTTCCATTTGAATTCTGAGAGAGTGCATCACCATGAACAGCCCAACCTTCAGCACCCATACCATCCAACGCTCCATTGCTCAGCGTCCGATCGCCTCTTGGTTGGCTTCAGCGGCAGGTCTTCTGGTCGCACTGACGGCAAACGTGGTGCTCCCCATGGGCGCTGTTGCAGCTCCTGTCAGCAGCTTGCCTGATGGAACTTATCTTTATGGTGAATCTGAAAAGCCAAATCAACCGGGACGCACTTATTTTGTCTTTGAAGTCTCCAAGGGTGAAGTTAATGGCGCACTGTACTCTCCCAACTCCAGCTTTGACTGCACGTCCGGTCGGTTTGAACCCCAGCAAATTGCGCTTTCTGTAGTGGATACCTACGACAAAACTAGCTACCCGATCGAAATTGGCACCTTGAACGGTGGCATCGTCGCCAGTGCTGATCCAGTGGCTGAATTAGGCCTAGATGGCATGACTCGCGTGGTGGGAGAAATCAGCCCGCGCGATCGTGAAATCCTGTCTACCTGTAAAGCTTTTTTATCAAAAAATAAGACCGCAAAATAGAGCCTTTTAGTTTTGGCTCAAGGCTTGACTTAGGGTTTGGGGCGAGTTCTAACCTGACACGACAGCAGGAGCCTTGGTTTCAAGCTGGATACCGATGACTTGAGTGTGTGCGCCGCGTGCTTGAGTGACGCCTATCGTGCGTTGGGCAGATTCGATCATGGGACGGCGAAGGCTCACCACCATGAACTGCGCAAGGGTCGCCTGATGCTTAATCATGCGGGCTAGTTTCTCAACGTTGGCCCCATCGAGGAACATATCCACTTCATCAAACGCATAGAAGGGAGATGGTCTATAGCGTTGGAGCGCAAAAATAAAGCTGAGAGCGGTCAGGGATTTTTCGCCGCCCGACATTGAAGCCAGCCGCAGAACCTGTTTGCCTTTTGGGTGAGCGATTAGGTTGAGACCCCCGTTGAATGGATCTTGCGGATCTTCCAGTTGAAGCCGACCATCGCCGTCAGAGAGCGTGGCAAAGATTTCCTGGAAATTGACATCGACCACATCATAGGCTTCGCGGAAGGCCCGAACGCGGAGTGTGGTGAAGTTTTCGATGCGCAGGAGCAACTCCGTGCGCTCTTCTTCTAGGGTTCCGAGCTTGTCCGTGAGTTCTTGCAGGCGTTCTTGGGTCCGATCGTATTCCTCCAAGGCCATCATATTCACGGGTTCCATAGATTGCAATCGTCGCTGTAACGATCGGATGTCGTGCTGGAGAGCGGGCAAATCGCGGGAGGCGTCTTCGGGAATTTCGGGGAGCGGATTGGGGAGTTCTTGTTCTTGCTGCTGGAGCTGTTCGCGGATAGTTTCGAGTTCTTCGCGTTGGGCGAGCACGCCTTCGTGGGTTTTGCCGCGCTGCCAGTCAGCTTGTTGGCGAGTGGTTTGCAGATCGCGCAGGGTTTTGTCGAGGGCGTCGCGTTTGTGTCGTTCTTTGCCGAGGGTTTTGTCGAGTTCGACGAGAGAGGCGCGGAGAGTGATGAGGGCGGTATTGATTTCGAGTTTTTGAGCGTCGATCGTGGTGAGTTGTTGGAGCGTTGAGGTTTGTTGGAGGCGGAGTTCTTGGAGGCGGAGGTTGCCCTGTTCGATGCGCTCTTCGGCTCGGAGTTTTTGGTTGCTGTAGTCGAGGAGCTGCTGCTCTATGGATCGCAAGGCTTGATCGCGCGTCTCGACCTCGGTTTCGAGCTGCCGCAGCCCGGACTGGATCCCTTGCCATTCGCTATGATTTTGAGATTGTTCGAGGTGTTCGAGAGCGGTGCGGAGGGCAGCGACTTGGGTTTCCTGCTGGGGAACTTCAGCCGATAGCACTTGCAAACGCGACCCGGAGTGTTCGGCTTCAGTTTGCTGCTGGGCGATTTGGGCGGTGAGGAGTTGGGTTTGTCCGGTCAGGCGATCGAGGTCTTGGATGAGCTGTTTGTTCGTGAGTTCGAGTTCTCGGTGTTTTTGGCGAGATTCTATGAGTTGTTTGGTTTTGTTTTGGTGGGCGATCATGCCTTTTGCAACAGCATCTTCGCACCGGAAAAGCACCGTATCGATTTCGCCTAAACGACGACGCAGGTCTAGGACTTCAGACGAGTCACGGGCCTGCCCCGATCCGAAGTGCAGCGTGGATTTGCCGATGCTTCCACCCGTGAGCGCCCCGCTGGATTCCACCAGTTCCCCATCCAGCGTAACCATGCGGAATTTGCCGATGCTTTGTCTGGCCCGATCGATCGATTCAAACACCACCGTACTACCGAAAACGTAGGCAAACACATCCCAATATTGGTCATCGCAATCAATCATATCGATCGCATAGCCCAGACAGCCATTCAGGGTCTTGAGCTTGGCGGCATCGGGAATTTGGGGCGCACGGATTTTGTTCAACGGTAGGAAGGTCGCGCGGCCCGCCCGCTGTTTTTTCAGGATTTCAATAGCGGCGGCGGCGATCGCGTCATCATCCACCACTAGGTTGCCTAAGCGCGCTCCGGCTGCAATTTCCAAGGCAAGCTGATACTTAGAATCCACCTGACCAAGCTGGGCCACTAAGCCTCGAACGCCGGACAGTTCTAAACCGAGAATCACTTGGGTGGCAAAGGTGCCTTGGGCTTCTTGAATGGCGTGCTTTTGGGCTTCGAGCTTGTCGAGCTTGCGCTGTTTTTCCCGTTGTTCATTTTGTAATCGGGTTTGCGTGTCTTTTTGGATTTGCAACTCTTGATCGATCGCGGCGATTTCCTGGGCTAAGACCTGAACCGTTTGGGTTGCAGACGCTAATTCTGTGGTGAGATGTTGCTGTTCTACGATTCGCTCAGTGCGCTGTTTCTCCAGTGCGGCATTAGACCTGCTCTGCTCTTCAATTTGCTTCATTAACTGCGACGATCGTTCCAGCAGTTTGGCTTGCTCAGTTCGCTGTGGCTCTAGGATAGACAAAATCTGATCAATCTGGTGACGCAGGGCCGTTTGCTCTTGGACCCAGGCTTCGGCGCTCGCTGCCGACTGACTCGCTTCGGTGCGGGCAAGTTCTAATTGGGATTGAGCGATCGCGCGTGCGGCTTGAGCGGGCTGAAGGTCATGGGTTTCAAGTTGGGTTTGGGCGGTGGTTGCAGTTGTTAGTCGGGTCGTGTTTTCGGCAACTTCGGTCTGGATGCGTGCGAGGGCGGCCTGGGTTTCGCTGGTGGTCTGCTGTAAGTCGTGGGTGGCGCGATCGAATTGGCGAAGTTCAGCTTCTCGGGTGGCGAGTTGAGATTGCAAAGCGATTTGTTCGGCTTCCCCAAGCGATCGGACCTTGAGATTGAGGACGTCGAGTTCTGCGCCTGTTTGCTTGATCTGTATTTCAGACGTTTCGATTTGCTGCGTTAAGGCTGTAATTTCAGCTTCGCTACGGGTGATTTGCGCATGGAGCTTTTGCGATTGCTGCTGGGATTGCTGGAACTTGAACACCGCCTCCCACTGTTCTTTCGTCTGCATTTCGACCCGGAGTTTTTTGTACTTCTCCGCCTTGGCGCGATCTTGCGAGAGACGATCGCGTTGGTCGATGAGTTCGCGTTCCACAATGCGATAGCGATCTTCACGGTCTTTTACGGCGTCCAGCTTTTCTCTGGCTTGGACAATTTTGCGATCGAACGACGCAACCCCTGCTAATTCATCAATAATCTCACGCCGTTCACGGGGATTCATGGAAATAATTCGCGTCACATCCCCCTGCAACACCACGTTATAGCCTTCCGGATAGACCCGCAGACGATTCAACTGGTCATGCAAATCGGTCAGGGTGCAGGATTCGCCATTAATGGAGTAAGTGGACGTGTAAGTGCCTTGCTGAGTCACCCGCAGCTTCCGAGTCACGCTCCATTCGTTGTTTTCAATGATGATTTCTTGAGTGACATTGCCATCAATATCCGTTTCTTTCAGCAATTCCAAATCGTCGGACAAATCAAACGTTACCGTAACACTCGCTTCCACCGTGCGCCCTCGTCCAGCCTGCGCTTGGTTCACGAGATCTGGCAATCGCTCTGCCCGCATTCCCTTCGATCCAGACAGCCCCAAACAAAACAAAATGGCGTCCAAAAGGTTAGACTTTCCGGAACCGTTGGGACCTGAAATGACCGTAAAACCAGGCAAAATCGGAACCTGGGTTGTGCCACCAAAGGACTTAAAATTCGTAAGTTCTAGACGTTTTACAAACACTTGGGAAGGCGGGGTAGCGGGGACTTAGAGAGCGTCGCATCGCAGACAGAGCTTGAACTTACACTTGCACCTACAATGCGCTCTAGTGTAGTGCCATCTGGTTAAAAGGTGTCAGGAATATTGGAAAATCGACGAATCCCTGCATCAAACACCGTGAAACTACTTAAAACTCAGTGAAACTGTAGGAAAAACCGATCGATCAAGTCGTTTAGCTTTAATATAATATAGTATTTTTGTACTTAAATCAGAGGTTGCCTTTGGTTTAAATGCTCTAATACTACGCGGCGGAAATAAGCTCTTTATTGAAATTAATTAAAACGAGGGTCGCTATTAGATCACTTCTTCGTTGGGTTTAGGGCACGGCAAGCCAAACCCCTACATTCTCTGAAAAGATAGATCTGTAGGGGCATGGCTTGCCGTGCCCCAAACCCAACGAAGAAGCGACTAGCTTAAATGCTCAGACAAATAATCCGCTGTCGCTTCCACTAGGGCGATCGTGCTTTCATAATCCATCCGGGTCGGGCCTAAAATGCTGACGCTGCCGAGGGGAATGGGTCCTCGGTTGTAGTTGGACGAGATGAGTGTGCATGACCGAATGGGTTCAAGAATATTTTCCGTGCCGATGCGAATGGTGACGCGCTGGTGAGGCTTGGCGGGAACTTCAAAAATCAGCGGGACGAGTTGGCTTTGTCCAGCTTCTAACAGGTGCAAAATCGTCTGCAATTGCTGAAGCTCTGAGAACTCAGGCTGATTCAGGACATCCGCAACACCGCTGACCATAAGCTGAGTGGGCAAAATCGACTGGGCAAATCTGCGATCGAGTTCTTGAAGCATGGACCCGACTAGCGAACCGTACAGCTCAAATTCCTGCCCCAACTCGCGCCAGTCCAACTGCTGCAATTGGGGGAGCGATCGACCTCGAAGGTGTTCATTCAGAAAGTTGGATAAGACCTGCAACTCATGAGCGAGCAGTTCCGCATCCAAATCCATCACTTCCGATGTTAACGGAACCATTACCGATTCGGTTTCATAATTGTCCATCACCACGATCATCATGATGCGTTGCGTATCGACTTGGACGAGTTGAACATGTTTCAGTTCCATCGTTCGGGTGAGGGGCAAGGTAATCAGCGTGATGTAGCCACTCAATGTCGCTAGGATCTGCGATGCGCCCTTGAAGATGGCTTCGACACTCCAGGATTTTCCGTAAAGCTGATCGGTTAGGAGTCGATCGATCGAGGTGGTGAGCGGAAGCGGTTGAAGAAGCTGATCGACATAGGTCCGATAGCCCGAATCAGAGGGAACCCGTCCGGCTGACACATGGGGCTGATAGAGTAATCCTGCTTTTTCCAAAAATCCCATCGCATTGCGTACCGTCGCCGAACTCGCCCGAATTGCATACTCTTTCACCAAGGCTTCAGAACCCACTGGCTCTGCCGTCGCAATGTAATGACGGATAGTTGCTGATAGGACTTGCTGCTGGCGCGTATTCAGGGCGATCCGAGTAGACATAGTTTGTGTGCGGGTGTGACGAGGATTGACAGGTCTTAATTGTTCCTTAAGATAACAGATTTGACCGAAGGCGCGGGATCATAGGGCACTAAAAGGGTGGGAAGTTCGCAAAGATGAAGCGCTTGGTGACGGATGAGCGGAATTTCGGGTGCCCTCGTAATACCCCGATCGCCCTTCAACGCCCAAGACATCTCCCGATCGGCCCACTGCCCACTGCTTCTGTGCCGCCGCCGAGACTGATAGAGCGCATACCGTCCAGCAAGATTCTGATTCGCCGCCTCTACGAGGTGTTGCAACAGCGATCGATCGATTTGAGTGGCGTATTTGGGACTCACTTTTGTAACCGTATGCCACAAAATGCTAACGATCAGAATTCCAACAGTCAATCCAACCTGACTCACGAGTTCGCAATCTTCAGGGAGTTGACACAAAAACGGTCGTCCGGCAAAGGCAAAAAGGTATTGAATAAAATAAACGTCCAAACACTGTAGAGATGATGTTTGAGAACGATCGATGGAACGTTGGACTTAATCTTTTGGTGCCATTTTAAATAAAGAAATTCAACGCTGCATCCCGTCAGATAAGTCGTCAATCCTGCTATTGCTAAAATGACAGGAACGCCAACAAGTTTTATGACATAAAGCTGATGATTAAAAAAGTAGAATCCAGAGTGCAGCGAATCGGCGATCAGCGTGCTTTCCCGAGTCCAAATGCCGGAAAAGTAGTCGTCCCAGTTCTCCGCATAAAGATAAAAACTGCCAAAAAACCCTAAAACAAGTCCCAGATAGCCATAATACATCCACTGCATTTCAGGACGCTCAATCCACTCCCAGTACCGCCGCTCAGCATCAATGTCCATACAGGTCGAAGTACAGGCCACACAAGCATTTCGATCGCTTGTGCTCGTACGACACATGGATTGAGTTGGCGATTGAGCTGACGATTGCGTCAGTGATTGATTCAGCGATGGTTTAAACGATTGCGTCTGAACATGAGCCTTACGGGTAAATAGCCCAACGGGTTCAGCGAAAATGTGTTGGACCGGAGCCATGGGACAAAAATATTGATGCCAGGTTTTGCCTGCATAGAGAAACCCGATCGTCATTGCAAAGACGATCGTCCCTAAGAACTAAAGTCCCAACCAACCTGAATCCGCATTTAGAAACAGCAACCGCAGGCAGAGTCCAACGTATAAAAAGCCGAGTTGAAAATAGGTGTGATACTTAACAATCCAATGATTTGAACTCAAGCGAATCGGTTGGCCTTGGTCGTTAACCCTTTGCCAGCCGAAGATTCGAGGCATCTGTGAAACGAAAGACAACGGACAAATCCGTCGCCACGTCACATGGCCAAACACGAGCAAAATCAGGATTGAGGCCGGGACGATCGCCCCCCAAAACAGCGCACTAATATTGGACGTATGGGCCTGAGTCGGCATGACGATTACGCAACGGGATTGGATCTGAACGCAGCGAGTTTCTGAGACGATCGCATGAGCCATCGATCCATCGATTGGAAAGACAGCATGAATCAACAAGTTTCCGATGAGTGCAAGCCAACCTGCCAGCAGCAGAAGCCGAATCACCAGCATAGTGCGCTCAGGAATAGGAGAAATCATAGGCGTTGGGACAAATACGCTTTAATCCTCCTAACCGTATTTCCAAACTCTGATCTCGACATCATGTTTACGATATACACCGATCGCGTCACCCTCATAATCCACGACTGATTGAACCCGTTATTCCACCTGGTTAAACACCTGCACATACACCCACCCGATCGTCTCAAATAAGACCCGTTTAAACCCTTCGCTCTGCGTCCACCAGCGATCGGCGTCGTAGTCCGTCGAGGGAGCGGAAATAACCCCAAGTTCAAGCTGCGATCCGAGCGCCCGTTTGAACAGCATCCAACTGCGGCGGGCGTGGACGCTTTCAGTAAAGAGATTGGCCGATCGATAGCCAACGGGACTATTGGGACCCTGCGATCGTCGGAGCCAGTGGCTTAGGGCGACGGCGGAGGTATAGCTGCGATCGCGCGGGACGCCAGCCGCAGGAATCGCAATAATTTGATCCGTTGGAATCCCCATTTTGATCAGGGAGGCACGGCTGAGTTCGGCAAAGCTTTTGTATTCGGATAGATAATATCCTCGTGGAAGCTGCGTTCCGGTGGTGACGATCGCTTGGTAGGGATGAGATTTGAATTCCTGAATCGCATCTTGCGCATTGCCATCGCTGACCCACCCTTCAACAATGAGCAGATCTGCATTAGCGATCGGTTGAGTCAGCGCAAAAAATCCATGAATGTGGCTAACGAGTCCCCACGTCACCACGCTCACCAGCACCAGCCCAAAGAGCCAGCCTTGCCGCGTGAGTCCAAGTCGATCGCGGCGATTGATCAATGGGATGCGGAAGAATTTTGACATCAGACTTAACATCCTATTTTGTGATGGGGCGCGATTTGGGTCAAATTTAGGTCACAGGAGCGCCTACAATAATCATCCCCACACAGCTCCAAAAAACGGGAATGATTTAGCGATGCAATTTGAGGCCGATGGTGCAGACATGGATTCGACAAGTGAAATCTTAAGTGAACCCTTGAGCGAACCCGAGACGATGAATTTGATCGTAACGGCACCGGGTGGGCGGCTCGATAGCTGCGTGGCCGAACTCGTGCCCGATTTTTCCCGCTCTCGACTCCAAAAGCTAATCGCCGAGGGTCAAGTGACGGTGAATGAAACCATCTGCGCGGACAAAAAGGTCAAGGTCAAACCCGACGATCGCATCACCATCACCGTGCCCCTGCCGGAACCCATGGAGCTACAGCCCGAAGCCATTCCGCTGGAAATTTTGTACGAAGACAGTTCTTTAATTATTGTAAATAAAGCCGCTGGTATGGTGGTCCACCCTGCGCCGGGGCATCACACCGGAACCCTCGTCAACGCCCTGCTCTACCACTGCCAAGCCAAAGGCGAAACCCTCCCCGGCATCAACGGCATCCAGCGTCCCGGCATTGTCCATCGTCTCGACAAAGACACGACAGGCGCGATCGTCGTCGCCAAAACCGTCCAAGCCCTCCACCATCTCCAAGACCAATTCAAAACTAAAACCGCGCGCCGATCGTATATTGGTATTGTTTACGGCGCACCCCGCGAAGAATCAGGAACGGTGAATGAACCCTTAGGACGCCATCCCGTCGATCGACAAAAGCAGGCGATCGTCTCGGAGGAAAATGGCGGGCGGTCTGCCATTACCCACTGGAAAATCAAAGAGCGCTTCGGCTACTTCACCCTCATGGAGTACGAATTGGAAACCGGACGCACCCACCAAATCCGAGTCCACACCATGCACATGGGCTTCCCGATTATGGGCGATCCGCTCTACGGTTCCGGTCGAAATATGGTGAACGTCAAAATTGCAGGTCAAGCCCTACACGCATGGCGCTTACGGCTGATTCACCCCGTAACCGAAGAAATCGTCGAAGCGATCGCCCCTGTCCCCAAGGCGTTTAATACCTTGGCCGATGTGTTGCGACGTCGATCGTTCTGTTCGCCGCGTTAGGATCCATCACCATACATTTCGATTG
Source organism: Synechococcales cyanobacterium (assembly GCA_043764895.1). GTDB lineage: Bacteria > Cyanobacteriota > Cyanobacteriia > Leptolyngbyales > Leptolyngbyaceae > JAAFJU01. Next base: position 28,505 of record JAYUJY010000058.1, read on the forward strand.
CGATCGATTGCGCCAGCACGATTGCGTTGGCAAAGTCTGCCGTAGGGATAAGAATTTCGCAAGGGCGAACGGTAAAACATAGGGATAATTGAAATTAACAACTGTGAAAATCTATGGACTACCGAAATATTATTACCATTGAGCCTCAGAAACGTGGCGGTAAACCTTGCGTCCGTGGCCTGCGTATTACGGTCTATGAGGTGCTTGAGTACCTAGCCTCTGAAATGACTGAAGCAGAAATTCTCGATGATTTTCCCGATCTAACACGAGAAGATTTAAAGGCTTGCATTGCTTTTGCGGCTGACCGTGAGCGTCGGTTTATGGCTATGCCACTTTCTGCATAAAACTCCTTTTTGATGATTTGATGATTGTCTCGAAAGATGCTGATATGCACGATTTGAGCTTAGTCTTTGGGAATCCACCAAAAGTCATCTGGCTTCGACTAGGAAACTGTTCGACATTAGATGTTGAAAAGCTATTGCGTCAAAAATTTGGCCAAATTAAACTATTTTATGACAATGAAAGTTTATCGCTGATTGCTCTGTCATGATTTATGCACGCCGATCGTTCTGTTCACCGCGTTAGGTGTCTGCGGCTTAATAATCTAGCGATCCAACTCCTTCTCGTTGGGTTTGGGGCACGGCGAGCCATGCCCCTACAGATCCGGGTTACAGAAAATGTAGGGACATGGCCATGCCGTGTCCTAAACCCAACTGAGGGACCTCCAAATTTGTCTATTTCACAATGTAAATCGACGGAATCGCAGTCACTTTCCCAGCATTCACCATGGCCTGATAAACAATCGCCGCCACTTCAGCGCGGGTCGCTTCCCGGTTGGGATTAAGCACGTTTAGATTAGGGTAGTTGACAACCACTTGTCGGCCCGTGGACGCCGCTACAAATCCTGTTGCCCAGCTTGGAATGGCTGAACCATCGGTGTACCTTGACAATACCGCCGTATCGCCTTCGCCAAACTCTAGGCCATTAGCGATCGCCACTAACACCTGAACCCGAGGAATCTGCTGCGAGGGCTGAAAGAGTCCACCCGGATAGCCCGCCATAAAGCCGCCCCGAGACGCCGTTTGAATCGCCCCAAAGCCCCAAAAACTCGTGGGCACATCGCTGAAGTTGACCGCCGCTCGTTTGGCTGGCGGGGTAAAGGCTTTGGCAATGATCGCGGCAAACTGAGCGCGGGTCACTTTCGCTTCGGGCCGGAAAGTATTGTCTTCAAACCCAGAAATAATTCCCTTCGCAGCGAGTTGGGTAATAAAGCCTTCAGCCCAGTTCCCTTTGATGTCTGCAAAGGCTGGAGTCACGCCGCCAGGAGGCGAACCCCCACCGGGCGTAATCACGTCAGGTCCACCGACGACTTTGGCCGTAACGGTCACTGCGCCTGCAATTTTTTTGACATCCAAATCGTTTCCGATCGCCGAAACCGTCTGACTCCCGACGTTATTAATGGCCTTTTCACCATTATTTTTGATGATGTTGTCGCCGTTACTTTGGAGGGTGCCCACATTGGGGTTGCCATTAGTCGTGATGACGATGCCGTCGCGCAGGTTATTGTTGATGACATTGCCGCGCAGGACAGGCTGGGCGCTGTCATTGATGTAAATCCCGTCAGTGTTGGAAAGGATCTGGTTCTTTTCGATCAGCGGTGTTGAGGTGCCACCGATCGAAATCCCAAAGCCCGTCTCCTGCATTAAGTTCCCGCGAATGACGCCCTGAGACGCTTTCGTGATAGAAATGCCGTTACCTTCGTTTTTAAGAAAAACATTGCCCTCAATCAGAGGGTTTGCGGTCCCTGCCAAGAAGATGCCTTCGCGCTTGCTGTTGGTAAAAGTGCAGTTGGCGATCGTGGGATTAGTCGATTCGATCCAGATTCCGGTCCCACGCGACAGGACATTCGTTACATTGACGCCGCGAATGGCACTATCTGTTGCCGCGACGATCGTAATGTTTTGCCGTGCAAAGGACAGGGTATTGATGCTGCCGCCACCGATGATCGTAGTGGTCGTGCCTTTGTTGGGTTCATCGCCGCGCAACGTCATGCCCGGTCGGAGAATGAGCGGAAAGACTTCGCCGCCTTGGGCTGTATAGCTTCCGGACGCCAGTTGAATGGTTGTTCCAGGTTCAGCTTGTTGCAGAGCGTAGGTGATGGTCTTCAGCGGGGTGGCTTCTGTTTTTCCGGAGGTGGGACCATCTTGGCCTAAGGCTGAATTGACATAAACAACACTGGCACCCACTTGCGCCATCCGCATGGCAGAGGAGGCTTTAGCCGCAGGTGTAACAGGTAAGGCCGAAGCTGATCCGGCGATCGTCACGGCTAGGCTCAGCAAACTCACCGTGACAGTCAAGCTGCGAGATGCCAAAAACAAACGGTTTTGCAACGAGTGACCCTGAAACATCATAAAATTCTAGCTCTATTGTGAATGCGTATTTCTGAGAAAAATATAGCGCACTCAACCCCAAACGAAAGAGTTTTCTCTCGATCGGTCCCCATCAATCTCTCAATAGTCAATAAGCTAGTGTCGCTAAGGTTTCTCGTAGATAGGTATGCACCAGCGTTTCAAGAGTCATTTCTTGAAGGGTATGATCGCCTTCGTGCTCTAGCTGCCAGCTTTTGAAGCCAGAACTCCCAGCGATCGCTTTTTTTAGCCCCGTCCAAGCGACCTGCTCAGAAAATTGCTCCGTTCGCGCATTAATCGGAAAACTCGCCATATTAACCTTCACACAAGATGACTTGGGACCTAAGGACGTTGTGATCCCTCCTTTCAGCATCTATGAACTTCTTCTTTGGCGCTGTATCGAAGAGAACTATTCTCATCCTACCGTCATTTAGAGGGCGATCGGATGCTATGAGGGATCTGCGTGAAAATAACCCCGCCCAAAAGTCCGCCAGTTCTAATCTAAGAACCAGCAGTCTTCTAAAGATTCCGCAACCACTAGAGGGTAGAAGTCCTACGCCGTGTGATAGGGCTGGACGGTGGGAGTCGCTAGGCGTTGAGCTTTCATGGTTTGAAGCTGATTGAGAAGGGTTTCAGTTTCAGCTTGCAGTGACAGAAAACGCTCCTGTTGGTCGGCAGGGTAGAGCACTTTGGCTCTTGATGCGTCCTCGCCTTGACCTTGTGAAGTTGCAGATATCATTGTTTGAGTACTCATTTTCTATTCACACCGTGGTTTTATTTTAACTGGGCACGAGTTAAATTTTGTGTCTATTGTATTACATCCTTGCAACACATTTTTTGCATTGCCTCTCCGCCCACCAAATTGACCTCGATCGGTCCCGGCCCTCTGAAGTAGTGATGTTGGATTGAATCCTACACCTTCTAGAAAGAGTTTTAAACAAAATCTAATAATCCTCTGAATCAGTCACTCTGACCCGAATTTGCAGGGAGAGGTTCCCGGAACGCCACGGTTGAAAAAGTCAGGGCAATAAAGAAACCCGCATCAGGGTACACTGTGAATTCATCCCTCCTATCACAACTGTGACTATGAGCCTGTCTGCTACTGATGCCATGCATAAACCTGTTGCCCAACGCTGGGATGGCTTAATTGAAGCCTACCGCTCTTACTTGCCTGTGACGGATTCGACGCCGATCGTTTCCTTGTGTGAAGGCAATACGCCGTTGATTTCCGTGCCTTCGATCGCAGCAGAAATCGGTCGTGGGGTTCAGGTCTACGTCAAATACGACGGTCTCAATCCCACCGGAAGCTTCAAAGACCGAGGCATGACGATGGCCGTAACCAAGGCTAAAGAAGCCGGGGCCGAAGCGATTATTTGTGCCAGTACCGGAAACACCTCTGCGGCGGCAGCCGCCTATGCAAGACGAGGCGGACTAAAAGCCTTTGTGCTGATTCCTGACGGTTACGTTGCCCTTGGAAAACTCGCTCAAGCATTGCTCTATGGGGCGGAGGTCTTGGCGATTAAGGGCAACTTCGATCGCGCCTTAGAAATTGTTCGTGAGATGTCGGATAAGTACCCCATTACGCTCGTCAACTCGGTCAATCCCTACCGTCTCCAAGGCCAAAAAACGGCGGCGTTTGAAGTGGTGGACGTCCTAGGTGAAGCGCCTGACTGGCTTTGTATTCCGGTCGGAAATGCTGGAAATATCAGCGCTTACTGGATGGGCTTTAATGAGTACCATGCCGAAGGTCGCTGTAAGAAGTTACCCAAAATGATGGGCTTTCAAGCCGCTGGATCGGCCCCGCTAGTTGAGGGAGCCATTGTCAAAAATCCTGAAACCTTTGCGACGGCTATCCGAATTGGCAACCCCGCGAACTGGGAAAAGGCGATCAACGTCCAAAATACCAGTGGTGGAAGCTTTAACGCCGTAACGGATGCTGAAATTACTGAGGCATACCGGAAGCTCGGAGGCAACGAGGGAATCTTCTGTGAGCCAGCGAGTGCGGCATCTGTTGCAGGATTGCTAAAGCTGAAGGACCAAGTGCCGACGGGCGCAACGGTGGTGTGCGTATTGACGGGAAATGGATTGAAGGATCCTGATTCTGCGATCAAGTATAGCGACAATCATTTCTATCAAGGGATTGAGCCGGATCTCGCATCCGTTGCAAAAATCATGGGGTTTTAAGCTAACCAGTTCAACCCAACAAAAACCTCTTCTTCGGGAGAGGTTTTTTGATCATGAAGTCGGATTGATTTTAAGTTGACTTTAGAACATCCATAGCATCGGCTAGGGCCATGGTGAGATCGCTGCGGGTTTTTTCGTGGGCATATTGCTCTAATTTAATGGCTTCTAAGGCCCGATCGCGATCGATCCACACCTCAAAAAGTTTGGCTTTCAGCTCATTCATGTTGAGCATTCCTTCGATTTGGAGAGCGATCGCGCTATCCCCAAGAGTGGTATCCAGTTGAGGCTGAGTGTGGAGATCCTTAATTTCAGCTTCTAGCTTAGCGATTTTTTGCTGGGCGACGGTTACTTCGGAGCGGCGCTGTTGGCCCTCGGTTTCATAACGCGATCGCCAAGCCGTGGAATGGTCTGTTGCGGCGATGAGTTCAATGTTCAGATTGGCAATTTGTTGTTGGAGCGATTTGACTTCATTCAGCCACTGCACAACGGTCTGATTCACAGGCACGGTGGAAACCACAGGCGTCGTGGCCGAGGCATCACTGAGATTTGGGGGGCTGCTGCTGTCTAGGGGATCAATCATGGAAAGGCTACCGTCATGTGTCCCCGAATCATAGTCCCAAAATTAACCGATGGCTTAACCAACCCTGTCCTATTTCCAGTCTTTTGCCGCTTGGTCCAACACGTAGCGCGAAACTGTCTCAATCTCGGCTGGAGAAAGTTTATCTCGATAAGCCGACATGTTGCCTTTTCCGGCAGTCACAAGCGCGGCGATCGTCTCAACGGTATCGACCTTATTATTGTGCAACGCTTTGAGCTTGAGGTTTTTGCCCCAATTGATAATGTTTCCACCGCCTACATGACATCCGATGCAGTGGGTCTCAAAGAGCTTTGAGCCTTGGGCTGCGCTAGGGGCAGTTTGAGTGGCAATTTGTGAGGTTAGAGAAGGATCAGATGCGGCGATCGACTCAAAGGTTAAAACAAAACTAAATACCAGTGCAACGACGCATCCTAGTAAAAAACGATACTTCATAGTGAACTAGAATCCATTAGCGCTTACTTCACAATTAAACCATGGTTTGGCGCTTCACATGACCGAAGAGCACAGCATGGCGCAATGTCATGACCACTTCTACATCGGCTTCGTTGTAGTCCTGGACCATCAAGGTTTTTAAGGTCTTTTCAGCTTCTGTAGATAGATATCCAGCTTTAAAAATGTTGTGGACTAAGACATAGATAGAAGACATTTCAAATACTCCATCAAGTAGTGATTCACTCCGACTACCAATAGAGATTAGGGGAAGAACGTGGAGATAACGTGAAGGATTTAAATAAGTTGTGAACAGAAACATATCTTTATAAAGATAACATTCACAAGCTGTAGCTTGCATTACATTTCTGGCAAGAAGTTCTCCGAATTCTATCTTTTAAGCTCAAATTTTGACTCAAATTTCAATTCAAGTTTTAGATTAAGTTTTAAATTAAGCTGTTCACATTTATTGGATATCCAAATCCTTTAAATCGGTAATCATGAAATGAGCCTGAGGCAGCATGACGGGAACCGACCAGCCACAGGAAAATCCGATCGCCCCGGCAGCCTTTCCACCCAGGGCAAGTTCAATATCAGCCTCGGAGTCGCCGATGACGAGGACTTCGTTAGGCGGAATTTGAAGGCGATCGCAGGCGAGGTAGAGCAACTTAGGGTCGGGTTTACTCAGTCCCGGTTGATCGCCGACCCAGGTGTTGAAGTAGGCGGCAAGATTCCAGGTGTGAACAAAGGAGTGAATGTTGTCTTCGGTATCGGCGGAGAGAATGGCGAGCTTCAGTCCGGCGGATTTAAAGCGATCGAGATGGGCGAAGAGACCCGGAATGGGCGGGGTGAGTTTGGCTTTGCGGTCGTTAAGGAATTTGATCTCGCTAAAGACCCTGTTGACCAGTTTCCAGGACTCAATCCAGCCTAATCCCAGGGGCGTTAGGTAGCCTGCGGTTACGAACTCGTTGTCTCGGCGAGATCCGACGGCCATCAGTCCGGCAGGATGGACCTGGCCCGAGTGGACGCCCCAGGCTCGGAACAATCGATCGCGCAAGTCGGGGGTGGCAATGGGTCCCAGTGCCTGAGCGAGTGCCGTCCACCGGAGATTCGCCATTTGATAAAGGTAGTCGTGGGACTGGGCCAGGGTGCCGTCTTTATCGAAAATTAGGGCGCGGATGTTGGGGTAGAGATGATTTTGGATTTGGACGATCGGCATGGGGAATTGAGAATGAAGAATTGAGAATAAAGAATTGAGAATAAGGGACTAGTCGTTAAATAACGCGCCGCTTTTTTAAACCCCGACTTTATTTTGACACTGGTCCCTAAACCTAAAAAAGATCAGCCTAAGTCACCCTAGAACTGATCTTTTTAAATTCACGGAACAGACCTTCTATCGTCGTGCTCCCTCTGCCAAATTTGGGCTAGGACTAGGGCTGATGTTACCCTTCGACGACTTCTTCAGTGGTGATTTCCATTGAAGCAACCGGAGTTCCCTGTTCTTTCAGTTTTTCACGGTACTTAGCCGCCATCTCTTCCGCTTGATCGAACACGGCTTGACGGTTCTTCACCATGTCGCCCGGTTCTGGTTCGAGCTGTTTAGTAGAGAGTGAAATGCGTCCGCGCTCTGCGTCGAGGTCGATAATCATCACCTTAACTTCATCGTTCACGTTGAACACGCTGTGGGGCATGTCGATGTGATCGTGGGAAATTTCAGAAATGTGCAGCAGACCGCTAACGCCGCCGATGTCAATAAATGCACCGTAAGGCTTGATGCCTCGGACCGTTCCGATGACGACTTCGCCCACTTCCAAACGGTTCATCTTGCGTTCAACCAGCGCACGGCGATGGCTGAGGACGAGGCGATTACGCTCTTCATCCACTTCCAAGAATTTGAGCGGCAGTTCTTCACTGACTAACTCTTCCTTAGGCTTGCGGGTGCTGATGTGCGACCCAGGAATAAATCCACGAAGTCCTTCAATGCGAACCAAGGCTCCACCTCGGTTCGTGGCAAAGACGAGCGATCGGACGGTTGCATCTTCAGCCTGCAACTGACGAACCCGTTCCCAGGCACGCATATATTCAATGCGACGAATGGAGAGCGTGAGCTGGCCATCTTCATTTTCATCAGCCAAGATGAAAAATTCACGGGTTTCATTGGATTGCAGGACTTCTTCCGGGGTGTCGATTCGGTTGATAGACATTTCCTGAATCGGAATGTAGGCCGCAGTCTTTGCGCCGATGTCGATCAGCGCGCCTCGTGGCTCAAGGCTAAATACTGTTCCAGCAACAACGTCTCCAGGACTGAAGTGGTAATCGTATTTGTCAAGGAGTGCTGCAAAATCCTCATGTGTAAAACCGACATCTTTCGTGCTCTGACTGACCATAACTCAACAATTCCTAATGATTCTCTGGCAAAATTCGCCTCCTGTACGATGCTCTGATC
>JAYUJY010000059.1:0-36565 GCA_043764895.1 Synechococcales cyanobacterium
GCCCCTACAGTCTCTGGAACCCGGATCTGTAGGGGCATGGCACGCCGTGCCCCAAACCCAACGAGGAGGCGTTGAATCGCTGGGTTATTTAAGCCGCAGACTACTAGTCAAACCGATCGCTGACAGATGGCCTAAAATAAATAAAGCACTTGACCTTGGAAAAAACACTCAATGACCCCTCTAGACCCTACCGCAGAACAGAGCTTAGCCCCCACAGAAATGCGCTCTGAAGCTGAACTCCAGCACCAATTGAAGGACTTCCTTCAGCAGCTCTCACCGGAACAACTGCATGAACTGGCCGAATTTGCGGGGTACTTGGCCGAAGCGGAGGGCGAAACAGTTACGCAAGAACTCTTGAATATCCCTGGGTTGCGATCGCGCCTCAAGCCGACTCCGCAGCCTCAGAATCTCACTCCGCCCTCCGATCGTTAATCCAACCCCGTTCAATAGTACGGGCTACCCGATCGTCCTTTTTTAAGTTTACCCGCCTCAACCCTTGCAAAGTGGCCCAGAGTTTGGTAATTTAATTGTATCGAGAGCGACAAGCTCTGGTTCTTGCGCCCCCATCGTCTAGAGGCCTAGGACACATCCCTTTCACGGATGCGACGGGGATTCGAATTCCCCTGGGGGTATATCTTAAAAAGCGAGTCTGAATCCCAGGCTCGCTTTTTTGATTTTCAACGTTAGTTCTTAAGAATCTACTTTTTCGATCGCTTCAATGAATCCTTGCCTAGTTGAATCGTCACATCAGACTCTAGATCGCCCGTGCTCTCCATCCGGATTTCACCATAGCCCAGCGCTTCACGAATCGCGGCTGCACTCTTGCCATCGCCCTGCTGCGCCACAATCCGGGTCACACTCAACGGCTCATTCCAGGGTCCACCGAGGGCGGCGTTGCCGTAGCCTGACTTTTGTAAGCCTTGGAGCACTGACTGGACGTGGGTCGGCTGCTTGGTGCTGTCTTGAATCGTGACGCGGAGTTTGTTCATACTGGTATCGCCATTGTCTTCGGGTTGCCCAAACTCAAAATGCCGCGCCATGATGTCTTTAATCCGACGCTGACTCGGAAGCCAATAACTTGCATCAAATTCGCCAGGATGGCTAAACTCACCGGGCACCATCAGCATTTGGGTATTCGATCGATTGGTCTGAGCCGCATAGCCCACTAAAGCCACAATTTCTTCGACAGAGAGGTTGGTATCCAAATGCGACTGAACGACGGACAAAATCGCCGGGAGTCGGGTCACGGTCGCCGGATTCAGCGCCTGTTCCATCAGCGATCGCATCACCATTTGCTGGCGTTGGATGCGTCCGATGTCGCCGTATTCGTCTTGACGGAACCGCAGGAGCTGCAAAGTCTGTGCGCCGTTTAGTTTTTGGCGGCCTTCTTTGAGATTGATGTAGAGGTGCTGGCTGTCGTCGCGGTACTTCATGTCTTTCGGCACATGGACCGTCACGCCGCCGATCGCATCGACGAGGGCTTCCACGCCTTGAACATTGAGGGTGAGATAGCGATCGATGCCCACGCCTCCAAGGAGTTCACTAGCCGCCCGTGCCGCCAGAGGTGGTCCACCAAACAAATTAGCCGCATTGATCTTCGTAACGCCGTGACCGGGAATCTCCGTGCGGGTGTCCCGAGGGACCGAGAGCACGCTAACTTTCTTAGTCTCTGGATTAAACCGCAGCAGCAGCATCGTGTCTGTCAAGCCCTCAAAGGAATTAACCAATGCCTGGTATTTGACGTTTTTCAAATGCTCTGGAATATCATTCGTGTCCGCCGTCGTGACCTTAGTGCCGAGAATCAGGATGTTGACGGGACGGGTCAATCCCGGTAATTTGAGGCTGCTTTGGCTGGCGATGCCACTGCGGTTAAAAATCGAGGCTTCAGAGGCGGAGAGCTTTCGCTGCATCAGGGGCGTACTCGACAGCGACACCGCCAACAGAGCGCCCGCTGTAGCCGACAACATTGCGACGCCCGTCAAGCAAAACACGAGCCAAGTGAATCGACTATTTCCGCCTTTCTTAACGACCCGTTTCCCAGTGGGGCGCGGCTGTTGGCCCGATCGGACAGAGACCTCTTTTCCCTGCCCCTGGGGGATACGCTTTTTCGCTGAAACGGGGCGCTTTCTAACGGTTCTCACGCAAGTTCCTCATCACACAAAATCTAAATACAGATAACCCAAGCCCTGAAGCTGATGCATATTAACAGGATTCTTTAGAACTGGAAGGTTCTTTCCTAGCAATAATAAATCCGTTTTCTGAAATCAGTCTATCCATTAATGAACGGCTCTACATCCGCTGATATGAACAACTCTCTTCTCGCTAAGTGCAATCCGTGGAACTACCGGAAATAAATCAATAAATTTAATCCTGGAATCGTCCTAGATAGCGTCCAGAGCAGGAGCGCAATGTAGAGTGTACCCAAACTCCACTGATACCACACTAAAGCCGTCAGCAATCCCGGCAAAAATTCGTCACGAAGACGGATGTCATTAAATCCAAATCGAAGAAAATTATTAAAACTAAAGTCAAAGTAATTGAGCCAGTTCCAGTGCTTGTCCCAGGGGAGTTCGATGTAGCGATCGCGAAACTGTGGAAACCTAGGAATAATCGGCAATCGCCCGATCAGCAACCTCAATTGTCGCAGCGTTCCTTCTTCAACAAAATAACTAACATCAAGTTTGGGATGGTAGCGCCCTTCAGTGTACAACTGCCACACCAGCAACCCCGGAATCGGCACCAACCCCGCCATACTCCAAGCGATCGTGGCCCAAGGATAGTCAGCCTGCTCAAAAATCAACGTTACTCCCGTCCCACCGAGCACCGTCGCCAAACTGAGGACTGAAGCTGTTTCGAGTCTAGAGGGGACAATCGGTCTCGGCAGTCGGCGGCGGGCGCGATCGATCGCCCAAAACAGCACCGCAAAATGCGCCACCGCCACTAGCCCCACCCCAAAAATCAACGCAAAACTCGTCCCATTCCGGCTCAACACTAGCACCGCCTCAACGCCCACCCATGCAATGAGCAGCCCCAGCCGACTGAACACCTCCACGCCGATGGGCAGTGCCTCGACCGTAATCACCCGATCGCGGACCTGAGTGTAGGTCGCCAGATCAATCTCTCCCACCGACAGTAATTCTGTCAGGGTTTTCATGGGCTGGGCGAGGTTGCGGACTCTGACAGCTTCGGCTTGGGTCGGCGAGAGTCCTAGACGGATGAGTTGCCGAGCGTTTGCGGTATTGAGGTTGACCCCAAAGACTCGGCGAAGCAGTTCCTTCGATCGAAGTTTTTGCCCGGTATAGTCAATTTGATTGGCATCGCTAATTTGATCCATCCGTCGAAAGTTCCGAATCAGTTCCCGCAGTAGATTTTCGTTTCCCTCCAGCGTGGGCACCGAAATGACCTTGCCAATGCGACCGGGATCGCCGACGATTTTGGCCCGATCAGAATCAAACCGAAGTCCCGGCACATTGAGATACGCCTCTTTTGCAAAACTGCTGTAGCTAAAATCCGCTCGATCGAGAATCACCGCACTCCGAAGATTAACCGGACGACTAAACTGCGCCTCCCGCAACACCAAGGCTTGATTAAACTCCGCATCCGTCAAAAAAAGCGCCTGATTAAATTTTGCCTTGCCCATTAGAGCCTGATGCTGCCATTGGGTCTGGGCGAAATCGGCGCTCCCACTCCATTGGGTGCGAGTAAAGTTCGCATCCTGGCCGAAATTCACTTGGTTAAACGTGGCAGTGTTTTGAAACTCGCTGCTCTGAAACGTAGCCACGTCTTGAAATCGAGCCTGATTAAATTCGGCCTTATCAAAGAAAATACTGCTCCGAAACCGCGTGGCCCGATCGAAATCCACGCCCCCAAACCGTGCCCGATCGCTAAACCGAGCCTGGGACCAATCCGTCGTCTGCGCAAAATGAGCACTTGTCGCATCAACCCGGCTCAGGAAAAAGGTATTGGTAAAGTCAGTGGGGCCGAGAAATTCTGTCTGAATCAGCCTCAGTGCGCCTCGAAACACTGCGATTTTGAGCGGACTCGGGACTGCGCGGGGGGCGAGGAGGAGCGACTGCGAGAGGGTGCTGAGACGGGTGAGACGCCGCCGATCGCGTTTGAGTTGCGTTTGTTCGGCGGGGGTGAAAAGTGGGGAGAGGTCTGGGTTGTAGAGTGGCAATTCGACACCGAGCCGGGTGAAGTCCAACGGGCCTTGGACAATGGCATTGCTTAGGTCTAATCCGAGGGGAGTGCTTGATTTTTGGAAGGCCTCATGGAGACGGGTGTAAAACGTTTCCACAAATCCAGCATTTTCGGGACGCAAATCTAGCGTGAATTTTCGCAGGTCAATCAGGTTAGATCCTTCTGAGGGAATCGGCGCTTTAATCTGGGATTGAAGTCTTTCGAGGGTGAGAATCGGACGATCGTCGGTCAGCGGGGATTCTATTGTCGTGGCCGCTTGGCTGGGAAGGGCGAAGAATAAATTTAAACAAAGAGTTAGGACGATCGTGGCGAAGAGAATAAGCGATCGTCCCTTTTTTCCGGTGGACGGAGTGGGGGTGGAAGGTGATTTCATACGTCAAATTTAAAACTTTTAGGGCACAACATAACCCATACCCTCTCCGGAACCCGGATCCGTAGGGGCATGGCTCGCCGTGCCCTAAACCCAACGAGATGCCTTACTTGCTGGGCTTGATGTTGCTAAGTTTACCGATCGTGCCGTCGTCTTTGACCGTCCAAACATCGTAGCTGCCAATCACATCGCCATTTTCGTCGATATCGACGTTGCCGCTGGCCCCTTGGTAGTTGATGGGTTTCCCGGCTTTGAGCAGTTCTAAGCCCTTGCAGACCTCAGTGACCGTTTCACCCGGACCGTTGGCCACCTCACGGATTTTGCTGCGGATGCCGTCGCCTGTGTTCAGCTTTGAGGCTTGGGCCGCTAAGACCATAAGGGCCGCTGCATCCCAGGAGTGCGCCGCGTAGGCTCCGACCGGACGGTTGAGCTTGGTTTCCCAAATCTTTGAGAAGTTGGCGAGGGCGGTTCCGTCTGCGCCGGGAATTGTCCCAATCACACCCGCTGCGACAAATTTGCCGTCTTTGGTTTTACCGACTTTGGCGGCGAGATCGTCGGCGTACATGCCATCGGTGAGGAGAATAGGGATGTTTTGGCTGACGCCTTGCTCGTAGGCTGACTTCAGCAGCAGACTTCCCGACGCTCCATACATAATGGCCGCAACGGCGTCGGGCTTAGAGCCGAAGACTTCGGAGGCTTCAGTTTTCAGAGTGGTGGCTTTGGGTTCGTAGCGGGTGGGCTTGGCTTCGTTGACAATAGTGCCCCCCAGGGCTTTGAAGGCCGTAATAAATTCTTTCTCGAAACCGATGCCGTAGTCGTTGTTGATGACGATCGTTGCGACTTTGCGGAATCCTTTGTCGTAGGCAAGCTTGGCGAGTGCAGGGGCTTGGTAAGCATCGGACGGAGCGGTTCTCGCCCAGAACCCTTGGAAATCTTTGGCTTTTTTCGTGAAGTCTGGATTGGTGCTGCCGGGAGAGACCATCATGACTTTGTTGCGAGCGGCGATCGTCGCTCCAGCCATGGACACACTGCTGCCGAAGGATCCCACGACCCCAGCTACTTTATCCACCGTAACCAACCGATTCATGGCTTCGGTTCCGGCGGCGGGATCGGTTTGATCGTCTGCCTTGACCAGTTCCACGGGTGCGCCATTGACGCCGCCGCACTGATTTACTGTTTCAACCAGCAAAGGCACTGATGCAATCATGGGAGCGCCAAGAGACGCAAGATCCCCGGTGGAAGGCAGGAGTGACCCGAGCTTGAGCTGTTTGGCATCAGCGGGTGCGCCGCCGCTACTACTAGAACCGCTGGTCGCCAATCCTGGAGAGCCACTTGTTTTTGGAGTTTCGGCTTCTTGACAGGAGGCCAGACCCATCCCTAAAGACATTACAAATCCCGTCATCGCGATCGCCTTGGCAATGCGGCCTGTCTCTTTACATTGGTCGCTCATGAACATCCACTCCTCAAAATCAAATCAAACAACTCATCAACGCTAAGAATAAGCCAAAATCAGCAACGCAGAAGAACCGCCCAAAAAAACAACAGCCTCTGAAGACTTCAGAGGCTGCTATTACCATTAGATTAAAACACTGTTATCAACGGAGAGGGAGGGATTCGAACCCTCGGTACGAATTAAATTCGTACAACAGATTAGCAATCTACCGCTATCGTCCACTCAGCCACCTCTCCAGGTTTGCTTGTGCTTAATTAGAGTACCAGGTTTTCCAGAGATTGCAACAAGATTAACTGAGACAATCTCAAAAACCACACCCAAAAGAAAATCGATCGGGAAACCAACGGCGTCAGTTCCTCGATCGATTTTCTTACTTACACACCAACGCCAGACCCACTAGGACCGCACTGATGGCGTAGAACCAGCCTACAATCTGCGTCTCCGTCCATCCGCTTAGCTCCAGATGATTGTGATAGGGCGACATCTTAAAGAAGCGCTGCCCAACCCCATCTGCATTTTTGGTCAATTTAAAATAGCTAACTTGAATAATCACTGACAGCGTTTCCCAGAAGAATAAACCGCTGATGATTAGCAATGCAAATAGTGAATTGGTCATCAGACCCACTGCTGCGAGTGCCCCGCCCAAAGCCAGAGAACCCGTATCTCCCATGAACACCTTGGCTGGATTGCGGTTATGCACCAAGAACCCAAGACAAGCTCCACTCAGGCAGGCTGAGAAGGTCATCAATTCGGGATGGGTTTGAGAGGCAATCTGACCCATCCCGAGGAGTGCGACCGCTACCGTGCCACCTGCAAGACCATCGACGCCATCGGTCAAATTAGTTGCATTGCTCTCAGCAACGAGCGTAAACCCAGCCAAACCCCAGAACAGAAACCCTAGCGGAATCGCCATCATCCCAAAGGGCAGCGCGATCGAAGTGCTGATTTGGCCAAATAGCATCATCCATAGACAAAACAGGGCCGCAAATCCAATTTGTAGACCCATCTTGGTCCGAGGTGAAATGCCTTTGTTCGATCGACGACGAATAATTTCCCAGTCGTCAGCAAACCCGATACCCGCATAGGCTGTGGTCAGGGCTGCTACAGCCAAGGCGTTGGGATTGAATTGGGTCAAAATGAGCGACATGACGATCGCCACGGGAATAAAAAAGGCACCCCCCATGGTGGGAGTCCCCGTTTTTTTAAGATGGGATTTTGGGCCATCTTCCCGAATAATTTGCCCTGCCTTTAATGCCTTCAATAACGGCACTCCAGCAACGCCTACCAAAGCAGAAAGGGTTCCGCACAGGACAAGAGGAAGCGTCAGAGAAGCGGGAGAAATCAGCGATCGGCCTGAGCAGAGATCCAATGTTGCCGCACTGACGGACAACCCAGACCCCAGAAGTAATAATAAACGAGTCCCTGAAAAGCTCAGGGCTTGACTTGTAAATAATTTAGCGTCCAAAACACTCACACTCACACACTACACACATCGGAAAGCATCGCCTTGAGTAAACCAGGATCCCCTTAATCTAAGAGAAACCCATTCTGACCGTCGGCATCGTCAAGCTAATCTTCGACATCACCAACGTCGTCGTCATCGTCGTCGTCGTCATAGTCGTCGTTGTTCCCCATCAGATCGTTAATCTCTTCTTGATCGTCTGCATAATCAAAGTCTCCCGGTTGACGCGCTCGGAGGCGTCCCGTTTTCTCAAGCCATTCCAACAGCGGAATTTCACGATGAACGAGAAGAACATCAGCGGGCTTATCCTGAGGTTCCTCGCGGAGGGACGGGTTGTAGACTTTAATATCGGTCATGCTGGATTCAAGAAGTGGGTTCTAAGTGGGTTGTTGACGGGCAGCAGATTGGATATCCTGCTGAGAGTACCCAGAGTTTATCACCGAGTCTGGAAAATGAAACATCCGGCTAAGGATCTTTCAGTCTCTAGGAAGCGATCGAGTCCGTCTCAGGGAATATACCCTAGTTAGAGTGAACTGAAAAGCAGCCTATGCAACATCTATCTCTCATTTTTATCAACTTCAGGGAAGTTTCATAGAAAATTGGGATTTGCGTCTACAACTTGATGAATCCTTTAGACTAATTAAATGATGAATACTAAAAAAGATTTGATCAGTCGCCTCAGCCAAACCAACCGTGGACTCGCCACTAACGCAGAAACTCAACAAGCCCTAGAGCTGACCATCGCCCAGCTCGAATCTGAAAATCCCACGTCAAATCCGCTCGAATCCGAGCATTTGATGGGGGACTGGCGGCTGATTTACACGACAAGTCAGGGAATTTTGGGTCTCGATCGGATTCCGCTGACGGATTTGGGGGAGGTGTATCAATGTTTGCGCGGCGATCGTCTTTACAATGTGGCGGAAACCCGAGGGCCTTTGGGCGTTCTGGGCGTCGTCGCGGTCGGGGCGACCTATAAAGTGGTGTCGCCCGTGCGGGTCCAAGTGACATTTCGTCGATCGATTTTGGGGTTGCAGGGTGCGCTGAATTATCGATCGGTGGCGGAGTTTGTGGAGCGATTGGAGCGGCGGGAACGGCTTTGGGCGGTGGACTTTCCGATTCCAGAACGGGAGACGAAGGGAAAAGGCTGGTTAGAGGTGACGTATCTGGATGCCGATGTGCGGGTCGGGCGCGGCAATGAAGGGAGTATTTTTGTCTTGGTTAAGGATTAACTGCATCTTTGCACCACAAAAAACGTGCCAGGATACTCTGTCTTAGCTAGAAGGAGCGATCTGTTGAGCCGATAGCCTATCTGACGGTTTGGTTTACCGTTTTCGCTTATGAGGTCAACTTACAGCCAGCAGTTCATTAAGCTTGTTCTTCAGGTTAGGGGATGCCATGAGCGGATTGTAGACTTCTCCTGCATAGGGTTGCCAAACGTAACTGGGACTAAAGGAGCGAAATACTGGCAATATTCCTAGCTCTCGTTCGATCGATTTTGCTAAGACTAGTCCTGGAATAGATAGATTGGATGATTCTTCGATAAGCTCACTATGGGTTCTAAATTCGTCAACTTCAACACCGACTAGCGCATAGCGGAAGGAGGAGGCAAATCTTAGAGACTGATAGAGTAAGATACCTAACTCTGTCATTAAATATGCACTTTCAGGACTGTCTACTCCCACTTCGCTGAGATTATCGGGCGAAACTCGGCACCACCAGTTTTCTTCTATGTCTTGAAATAGGTCCGTGCGACACTTGCACTGGCGACCATTTGACAGCAACAAGGATAGTCCCTCAAAATGTTCAGCAAATTTACGTGCGTCGCTCATATCAGAGCCACATTCTGCTGACAAGCTAAATATCCATGCCATTTTCCTAGACTCCTAATTGTTTGTCCATCCCACTAATTAACCCTTTCCCAGTATTTTTGGGTGCTTACTAATGCTGCCTCGTACTTTTCTAGGGACATTGTAACTCTTGGCACAATGCTAACGTGGGTTGGGCTATCTTGGACAGCCTGCAAATCTCCAATGATCATGCTGTCATCAATTTGCCACAAGGGATCGTTGCCCATGCCGCCAAATTTTGGGGGTTTGCGAAATGGGGGTAGTCCTTCAATAGATAGGGAAACTGACATTCCCTTAGTGTCTCTAATGGCAACAGCTACAAGATCGCCATCCAGCCTACGCTGCGACTCTGGCAACAAAGAGCCTTGTTCATCTAGGCAACCCATTGGCACTTGCTCAATATTGATATCGATCGTTGGTCTAACGCCTAGAAGTCTAGCACTTCGACCTGTTTTGGGTTTGCCGTTTCGCTCTGCCATGCCACGATAGTAGAGTTTCGCCATCGCCCACTACTCACACGTTATCTTTAGCTATGTCGATATATCCTAACCTGAAATCGGCAACTGCCAATTCGCTGCCTGATTGAGATCACCGATTTTCCCTTGGACAATTAACCATAACGCAGTCCGAGTGCGAATTCGAGCGATCGCCGTTGTAGTTCCGACCGAGTTTTCTATCGCGGTCACTTCCGACACTCCTCCACAAAACTCACCGAGATTGCCCATATTTACCTTAGCGCGATCGCTAACAAAGGTTCCCGCTGGCAACTGGAACTCGGCATAAACATGATGTCGTCCTTTCCAGGGTTGCACTACAATTTTTGAGGGTGAAATCGTGTGTTGGGAAGACCAGTCTTGGGGGCAACTTGAAGCACTCCTCGGACCATTTGGAAGGGAGATTTGCTGAGCCAACTTAGGAAGAGACAGCAGACACAGAAGCAACACAACGATCGCCGTGGGTTGGAGTTTGGAGAACATCATGACGGGTTTCAGAAATTGGCTTTTTCAGCATGAACGACAAGTGTGCAATTGAGGTGTAATAGAGATGGCGATCGCGTGACAGAGTTATGAAGCCTCTCCTCACGAAGATCTGACCGAGTAAAGAATCTACCGCCGCCTCGCTTTACTCACCATTTTACGTGACATCCGTAATTTCAAGCCCTCCTTCTCGGACCAATCCTGCAATATTTTATAGAACGCTTGCCTGTCTTTAGCTTGCACAACCGCCACTTGATCCGCCGTCTCAATCACATAAGGATAGCCCCCGCCGATCGCTACCTCCGCCCGCACCCAGTTCAAAATCTGTTCACTGCGACCGGATTCATAGATCCACATCGGCAACTCTAACCGAGCAGGGAGACTTTCACGATTAGTTTTGAGATAGCAAAAGGCAATGCGATCGCCATGGACACCATAGGTCGAAAGAATACCCGATCGATCACATTTGAAAATGGGAGTGCGATCGCCCCAGTCCATGGTTTGAGGTTCAAATTTATTGAAGTAGAGTTTGTCTAATAGTTTGGCATCATGAATGGCTTTGTTGTCTGGTAATTTAAATAAATTCTGCAACATTGATGTCAGATCTCGCGCCGTGCTGGTATCGATATACGCCACGACCGCAACCCGAAAATGTTCACTGGCTTCCAATACATTGCGAACGCAGCGCACGTAGCATTCCTGGGTTTCCGGGTCAAACGCCTCCGCAAAACTTGCCACAAACGACCCATCAAAAAAGGCCAGCGCGTCTTCCATGCCTTCGTGTTCTTCGATGTAATCTACAATTCGCTGCGTCTCCATCTCAAAGCGCCGCATATTGACCTTACGATCGGCTAGTTCTCCGCCTAAGCGCTCGACTTTGAGATCCTGCGGTGTCATGATGTAGGAATCAATGTCTTTGAAGTATTGCCCCTGTTCGGTATGCAAATTTTCAAACCAGCCAATCTGCACCAACGCCACAGGCACCGACAAATCCTTCCCCGGATAAATCTGCGATCCATCCACCGCAAAGGTCGAAACGCCGCCAAGCTGTTTGCGAACCCAAGCATTGCTCTGTTCCCGGTTTTCCCACTGCAACCCACAGGCCAAAATCCAGCTCTCATGGGCGTCTAGCCCTTCTAATGGCATCGCACCACAGTCCTTTTTCTTAGACAACCTATTGACCAATTCAGCCGTGGAAATCCCGATCGCCTCAATAATAGCCTTCTGATACAGGGCTAACACCCGAAAGGTTTCCTCATCGAAACGCGAAAACTCCGATCGTCTACTGTTCAGTTGACTTAAAATTTGGCTAGGTTTGAGCGGCATAGGAAAACGGATTGAAATGATAGAACTACTATAGTTCAAAAGTATTATTTAATCCGTCTTATCATAAAAAGCCTCGCAAAAACTATCGCAAAAGGTACTATACAAAAGTCAGAAGATCAGGTTAAATCGACACACATTTAAGAGGTTACTCCTATGACTCAAGAGCAAACTGCCATTTCTGCTGAACTCTGTTCTGTGTGCGGCGTTCAGGTCCAAAAAGCTGCGGGACAAGACATTGTAATCTTTGCAACGGGCGCACGATCGACCCGCAGCATCCTCTTTCAGCGCGTCTGCCAACACGTTAAAGACCGTCCTGGCTGCATCAATAAATCCGGATCCTAATTCGACCTAACCTTTCAGAAAAGCCACGATCGGATAATAATGCTAACTTCAATCCCCCAAGCCACTCCTTCAGCTTCTCTCAAAGCCCTGACTGAGGCTCTAGCGAAATCCCAGCGCTACTTGATGTCATTACAAACGGCTGAGGGCTACTGGTGGGGCCATCTAGAGTCCAATGTCAGTATCACCGCCGAAGCCGTCCTGCTGTTTAAGCTCTGGGGCATTGACCAGAGTCGTCCCATGGATAAAGCGGCGCGATATCTCCAGCGGCGTCAAGTGGCGTCAGGCGGCTGGGAACTCTACGCTGGAGATGGGGGAGACTTAAGTGTTTCTGTTGAAGCGTATATGGCATTGCGATTGCTGGGCGTGACGGTGGACGATCCAGATTTAATTCGCGCAAAGCAGTTTATTTGGTCGAAAGGTGGATTGACCAAGGCGAGGATTTTTACCAAGCTTCATCTTGCGCTGATCGGTTGCTATGACTGGCGCGGACTCCCGTCGTTGCCGCCGTGGGTGATGCTGTTGCCTAATGGGATTTCGCCCGTCACGATTTATGAAATGTCGAGCTGGGCGCGGGGGAGTACGGTGCCCTTGATGGTCGTGCTCGATCGTAAACCCGTGTGGCGCACTCAACCTGCCATCACCTTAGACGAACTCTATCTCGAAGGGTCAAGTCAAGCAAAATATCATCTGCCGTCTAAGGGCGACTGGACCGATGGGTTTATTTGGGCAGACCAAGCTTTTAAACTCGCGGAAGAGATGGGCGTGGTCCCGTTACGCGATGAGGGTTTGGCGGCGGCGGAAGCGTGGATCATTGAGCGCCAAGAAGCGTCGGGGGATTGGGGTGGGATTATTCCAGCGATGTTGAATTCATTGTTGGCGCTGAAGTGTTTGCAATATAATGTGCATGATCCAATGGTGTCGCGCGGCATTGGGGCGATCGATCGATTTAGCGTTGAAACGGATGATGAGTATTGGATTCAGCCTTGCGTTTCTCCCGTGTGGGATACAGCATTAGTGATGCGATCGCTTTCGCTCTCCGGTTTGCAACCCAATCACCCCTCAATGAAGCGTTCGGCAGACTGGCTGATTCGGATGCAAATTTTGGACTATGGGGATTGGGCGGTCAAGAACCAGAAGGGTTCACCGGGCGCATGGGCGTTTGAGTTTGACAATCGCTTTTACCCGGACGTAGACGATACGGCGATGGTGGTGATGGCGCTGTTGGGGGCGGAGTCTAGCGATGAGAAGTTGAAACATCAGGCGATCGATCGGGCCGTGAAATGGATTTCGACGATGCAGTGTAAACCGGGGGGCTGGGCGGCGTTTGATTTGGATAACGATCAAGACTGGCTGAATGACATTCCCTACGGCGATTTGCGGGCCATGATTGATCCGAATACCGCAGACGTTACGGCGAGGGTCTTGGAAATGGTCGGACAACTGAATAAAACACCAGACATTCCGATCGCCATCGCATCGGGTCTTTCATCGTTTCAACTCGATCGAGCGTTGACGTATCTGATACAGGAACAAGAACCGGAAGGCTGCTGGTTCGGACGGTGGGGCGTAAACTATATCTACGGGACGTCAAGTGTTTTGGCAGCGCTAGACGCAATGGGAAAAGTAACGCAGTTTCGATCGATGACGCTGCGGGCGGTGCAGTGGCTTGTGAACTGTCAAAATAAAGATAGCGGATGGGGAGAAACCTGCGAAAGTTATAAAAATAGATCCGCTATGGGGCAAGGTGACAGTACGCCATCGCAAACGGCTTGGGCCTTAATTGGATTGCTGTCGGGTGAAGGGGCAATCGGTATCCAGAATCAACCGCTGCGAGGACAACTTGAAGACGCGATCGATCGGGGCATTGCTTATTTGATCGACACCCAAAATACAGATGGGAGTTGGGATGAAGCTTGGCATACCGGAACTGGATTTCCGCAACATTTTTATCTAAACTATCATCTGTATCGACAACATTTTCCGCTTAGTGCGATCGCCCGTTATCGGGCCTGGAAGGATAGGAAAATCATGGGGATGGGCTGCACGTAACGAATCTAAACCCTACCAACTGTGGATATTTGATACTATTGGTGTCTATTCCTTATCTCTACAGGAGCGATCGAAATGCCACGATCGCAAAATGAAAAGAGCAAATCAAAGTGTTATTAGGCACATCAATCGTACTTAATTTGGTTCGATCGATCGCAAAATTTGGACGATTAGTATTCTCTACATCGATAAATTGTAATCTGCTCTAGATTGCGAACAGAATTTTAGATGTGGTACTATTTCTTCATAATAATAATTCAATTGAACTAGTCAAATATAAATCCTGACAAAATATTAGATTCCGAGCGGATGTGATTATGAGTCTCCAGACTTTCACTGTTTTGATCGTTGAGGATTTGATCACCGATCGAGAGCTATACCGACGCATACTCGGTCAAGACTCAAGCTGTGTATACAGTCTGTTAGAAGCAGAATCTGTAGCAGCGGGACTAGCGTTGTGTCAGAATCGATCGATCGATGCGGTGTTGTTAGACTATGCACTGCCCGATGGGAGTGGACTAGATTTTCTAGAGCGATTATCGGCTCAAACCAGTGGCCATAATCCGCCTGTTGTGATGATTTCGGGGCGGGGTAACGAAAAGACTGCCGTTCGCGCTGTCAAACTGGGCGCGGAAGATTATTTAGTCAAGAGCGAATTGACAACAGAATTATTACTCGCGACACTCCGCAGTGCCATTGAAAATACTCACTTGCGATCGCAGGTGCAGCAGCAAAAGGAGCAGATTACGACGATTTGGGAAAGTATGACCGATGCGTATGCGACGCTCGACCTTGATTGGCGGATCGTCTATACCAATTCGGCGGCAACTGAAATATTTCTCCAAATGAGTGGTCTCACACCCGCAGAATATTTGGGCAAAACTCATTGGGACGTGTTTCCTACATCGATGGGCACAATTGTCGAGCAGGAGTATCGGCGAGCGGTGAGCGATCGAGTAGCGGTCCATTTTGAGTTGTTCCTTAAACCGACTAACACTTGGTTCGAGACTCATGCCTATCCCTCAGAGGTCGGCTTAGGGATTTATTTTCGGGATATTAGCCAACGTAAATGGCTCGAATGCGAACGCCTCGCTGCCGAACAAGAACGCGATCGCTTTTTTGACCTATCGATCGATCTGCTAGTCGTTATCAATCTGGACGGGCATTTCGTGCGGGTCAATCCAGCTTGCGAAAAAATTCTCGGTTTCACGAGTGCCGAAACCATGGCACAACCCTTTATCGACTTCTTACATCCTGACGATATTGCAGCATCGATGGCTGTTTTTGAAGGCTTGGGCGCAGCTAATGTGATCGCTGATTTTGAGAATCGCTATCGCTGCAAGGACGAGTCTTATCGCTGGATTTTATGGAGCGCCATTCTAGATCCAGAGCGCAAACTCATCTATGCCAATGGTCACGATATCACCGATCGCAAAATCGCCGAACTCAACGCCGAGTTTCTGTACGACCTGCTGCAACGGCTGCGGAAACTCACCGATCCTGAAGCGATTCAATGGGAAGCGGTCAAGAGTCTGGGTGACTATCTGAAGGTCGATCGAGCAATGTGGTTTGACGTCGATCTAGAAAGAGGAGTGGTCACGATTTCGCGCAACTGGAATCGAAACGATGTGGGCAGTATGGTTGGGGAGTATTCTATTGACGAGTTTGCGTCACCCACATTCCAATCAACGATGCGGGCAGGCGAACCCATCGCGATCGCCGATGTGATGATCGATCCGCTGACGGCATCTTATAGCGATAACTATCAGCAGGCGGGGGTCAGGGCATTTGCTAGCATTCCATGCCTTGATGATAAAGGTCGCTGGGTCATAACCCTACATCTGAATACTCATCAAAATGTGCGTATTTGGCGCGATGATGAAATCCAACTGATGCAAACCCTCGTCACGCAGCTATGGTCATTTGTTGCCCAAGCCCGATCGATGATGGCATTGAGAGCGCAAGAAGAGAAAACGCGGGCAGCGCAAGCGATCGTCCAGCAGCAACTCGGCGAAATCGAATCGATTTATCAGATGGCCCCGGTGGGATTGTGCTTTGTAGATACCGATCTTCGCTACGTGCGGATCAACGAGCAATTGGCACAAACCAATGGTTTGCGTGTTGCCGAGCATATTGGGAAAACGTTTCGGGAGGTTTTACCCGAAGTCGCCGATCTGATCGAGTCAACGTATCGGCAAGTGGTGGAGTCCGGCGAACCCATTATCGATCTAGAAGTGACAGGGAGCAATCGCGCCCAACCCGAAGTAGAGAGGTGTTGGCTCGCAAGCTTTTATCCGCAGACCGACGACCAGGGGCGTGTCATTGGGGTCAATAATGTGGTCCAAGAGATTACCGATCGCAAAATCGCCGCCCAACTCCTGCAAGAATCCGAACAGCAGCTAAGGACAGGCGTTGAAGTTGCGGGGATAGGGCTTTTGAAGTTTGATTTCGCCGCCGATCAATTTGAGCTGTCGTCAGAAGCAGCCATTCTATATGGTTTCGCTCGTGACACCTCAGTCGTTACGCGCGAACAGCTCCACGCTACATTTCATCCCGCCGAGCGCGCCGAACTCGAAGCCGCGATTACCCAAGCGCTCGATCCTCAAGGGACGGGTTGGATTGCCCAGGATCATCGGATCGTCTGGCCCAATGGCGACGTCCGCTGCCTGAGCGTTCGCGCCCAAGTTTACTTTGTTAGCGAAGCCTCTCCTTCGGAGAATCGATCGGATACCGTGGCGCGTCCGAGCTATGCGATTCTTGCGGCGATAGATGTGACCGATCGGAAGCGAATCCAAGCCGATCTTGAAAAGCGAAACCAAGAGCTAGACTCATTTGTATATATAGTATCTCACGATCTCAAAGCCCCTCTGCGTGCAGTTGTCAATCTCTCCCAGTGGATCGAAGACGACTTAGAAGGACAACTCACTGCCAATAACCAATCGCAAATGAACCTCTTGCGGAACCGCGTCGATCGGATGTCATCGACTATTGACGGACTGCTTGACTATGCCCGGTGTGGTTACAACAATGAGGAAATCGAACTGGTTGAAGTGGCAAGATTGCTGGCAGACGTGATTGATTCGGTGGACCCACCCCCCACCTTTACAATCGATTTCCCTGCCGAGCTGCCGACGCTTTTCGCCAAACGATTGCCGTTATTTCAGGTCTTAGTTAACCTAATCGGCAATGGTATCAAACACCATCATTCTAAGGCTGGCACGATTCAGATTTCGATCGAAGATCATGGCGATTTCTATGAATTTGCAATAGCTGATAATGGCCCAGGCATTGCACCAGAGCATCAAGAGCAGATGTTTAAAATCTTCCAAGCCGTGAATCCCCAAAATCGATCGGACAGCACGGGAATTGGACTCGCGATCGTTAAGAAGACGATCGAAGCCGAAGGAGGCAGGATTTGGCTGACGTCCGAACTGGGGCAAGGCACAACATTTTACTTCACCTGGTTCCAACGTTAGCGTAGACGTTGTTGTGGAAAATTCTAAGAATAATTCCGGAGGCCCCCCGGCCCCCAATTCTGGGGGAGCATGATTCCGAAGCCCCCAGAATTTGGAGTTGGGGGCCTCCAAGTAAGTTTTTTATTAGAAATAGCCTAATCCGATCGAGTCGCCGAAAATCGGAGTCTGACATAATCAGCCGTCCATTGCCCTGATGCATCACAAAGCGTCGGTTCTAACATTGCAATGACGTCTGTTAGAAAGGCATCCTGAAAAGCAGGTTCTATTGCACCGATGAACGGATTTGCAAAGGTAACTAGCCAGCCTCGAAGATCGGTGGGGAGCGGCGTAGGGCGAGGAATCAGCTTCATCTCGTTCACACTAAACCCATTCGCTTCGAGTCGAGATTGGTAGTCTTCAACGGTTGGGAAATACCAAGGATTGAGCGGTTCTGCATCAATTCCGCGCTGCTTTAAAACTGTATGAAGCGCCGTTTCGATCGCCAAAACATTGCCCCGTCCGCCAAACTCTCCTACAAACCGTCCCCCTGGGTTTAGCGCTTGCCGAACACCCTGAATAACGTTGTTCGGTTGCTTCATCCAGTGCAAAGCTGCATTAGTGAGAACGGCATCGAACTCAGCTTTAAACTGAAGATTCTGCCCGTCCATGATTCGTGCATCCAGCCCAAGAGCTTGAGCCGCATGGACCAGTTCAGGGCTAGAATCTACACCGACGATCGTGCAGCCCAAAGCCTTTAGTTTTAAGGTGAGCGCTCCGTCTCCACAGCCCAAGTCTAGGATTCGTTCCCCCGCTTGAGGATTCAGCCAGTCCACCACAGGCATCCCCAAATCGGCGACGAAGCGACCATTCTCAGCATAGGTCTCTGAACTCCAAACTTGGACCATGGGGGAACGTCTCCTAAAACTTGATTATTCGATTAGCGTAGCATTGTCAGCGCCGACTAGTAATCGGCGGCTTAAATAATCAAGTGATTCAATTCTTCCTCGTTGGGTTAGGGGCACGGCGAGCCATGCCCCTACAGTCTCTGGAACCCGGATCTGTAGGGGCATGGCCATGCCGTGCCCCAAACCCAACCCTCGTTCCTAAGGAATCGTGATTGGAATTAACGCATTTTCAGGGAAATACTGACGATAGCGACCCCCGTCAGACATCACCGCCACCAGCCGCAACTGCGAATCAGGCTGCATCTGTAAATCAGCCCAAGGAATACTAATCTCCAGACAAGAATCAAGCTCTACCTGCGATCGGGTCATGCGAGAATTCCACCGCCAATGCTCACCCGCTTCCTGTAACCACACCGTTTTCGTGAGCAAGTTAATGCCTAGATGATGGTGATATTGATAGTTCAGAGGAGCCTCATCGGGCAGGTCCACCATGGGAATGGGGCTGTTATGAGTGGAATGATTGTCGTAATACCACAGGAGATTGAGTTCCGGTGGACAGTCGATTCCGGGCTTGATTCCCGCTTGGAAGTCAAGACGGACATACAGGTTTTGGTGATCGTAGCCATACCACAACCGTTGGACCGCACTACTTTGATGCATCGTCCCCCGTGCGCCGCCCACTTCAAAGCGACCCGCCCGGTCCCAATCCTGCTCATCGCCTCGCCCATCAATCATCGGATGAATAAAGCCCTCCGGCGCGCGATCGCCCTTGGCTGTATGCAACTCCAAAGGCCGCCACACTTCATCAGGAACAGGTTCACCGAGAAGCTGATAAACCGCCGCTAGGTGCTCCCGGAAAAGCTGGTCAAAAATGGCATCGTGATTAGACGAATGCCCTTCACCAAACCACCAGAACCAGTCCGATCCCTGGGCCGCATCCATCGCCTCCCACACTTCAGGATTGGATTCTTCCGTCGCTTCGGGGTGACGTGCCAAGGTGTCACGGGCCGCAGTAAGCAAGTCCCACGCTCGGTTTTTTGCCGGATCGCCGATCCAAGTCGTAAAGCTACCATCCACCCACGATCCGCTATGGAGCTGGTCTACGGGGATTTCTGCGGTGGGCGGGAACTGGTCTAGATATTCCGAAACGGTGACGAGCTTGATGTCATCCGTGTTGCTGAGGGTTTCGTACAGCGCCGTCAGGAAGGGAATACCATCCTGCGGGTAGAATTCCCAACAGTTTTCACCATCAAGGGCGATCGTAACCAAATGCGGTTTGTCGGGGTTTTTGGCGTTGAGCGTGCGGGTGATGGCTTCTAGATGGCCCACGAGATCGGCTGCTGCTTTCTTCGGGTCCATGCCGCTGTAGGTAAAGCCGATCAGGTCTGACAATCGGTGATCCCGGAAGACGATCGACAGATCGCCATTCTCAGTTTTTAAGGTGTAGGGCTGATAGAGCATTTCGGGATCATGTACTGTCCCGTAAGCATCTCGGTGGAAGAAGTGCTTCAAGCTCCAGCCCAGCACCGCCTCATCGGAACAAATCCACTTAATCCCTTCAGCAGCTATATACGGCAAAATCGCGGGACTCACCGACTGCTCAGACGGCCACAGTCCGCGAAGCTTCGTCCCAAATCGGTCTTCATACATTTCGCGGCCCTTACGGAGATGCCGTTCGATGTCATGGGGATATTGGTGACGCTGTTTGGGAAGGGCCATGCCGGGAACGGCCACTCGTCCCGCATCGGTATCGGCCAGCAGCGGCAAAATCGGATGCGTGTAGGGCGTGGTGGTGACTTCGAGCTGTCCCGATTCTTGCATCGCCCGATGCTTGGGAATGATCTGGCTCAAGATTTCGCGGTGTTTGGCAATAATGCGCTGCCGATCGCTCAGGCTAAAATCTTTGCCCTGATCCAGCCACGTCCGAATCTCAGGATCATCCCAGAACAACGGATCAATCCAGGTCAGGTTGTGCCAAGCCAGCAGATCCCCGTAGTCGCGATCGGTCCAGTTGGCCATGCACCAGCTTCGGCCCTTTTCCTGGCGCTGATCGTAGAGTTCGCTGTAGCGAGGATGGGGATCGATCATCGTTCGATGATGGGCATCGAAGAAGTGCTCAATGATGAATTCTTTGGTCTCACTCGTGAGCTGGTCGATCGGCGTGAGGGTCGCTTTGAGGTACGGATCCAGCGCTTTCCCTTCCACGTAGTCCTCAATCTGCATCATCAACGACGGCACCAGATTGACCGTCTGGTGCAGCTTCGGGTAGCGTTCTAGTAGCAGGATGAGGTCGAGGTAGTCTTTGGTCCCGTGGAGCCGCACCCAAGGCAAGCGATATTCACCTGCGGCCACCCGACTTTTGTAGAGAGGTTGGTGCTGATGCCAGATGAACGCGACGTGGAGAGGATGAATCATAGGGGTTGCGGTCTACGGGGGTGCAAAGAATACAGTACATTCTTTACCATTATCGGAAGTCATGGGAAAGAAAAATAGATTCTTAAGATGGATTTCGGGATTGGACCGATTTTGAGTCCTTACCGATCGCCTTCACACAGGTTTCCACCGTCGATCGCTCCTGCATGGCTAAGACCAATCGATCGAAAGACTCTTGGTGAGTTTCAATAAGCGTTTTCGCCTGCAAAATCGCCGATCGTTCTTTTTGCATGACGTCCAAACCGGGAATGCTAGAGAGCACCGTGCGAAACTTCAGCCGATCGTCTGCACCACCTTCGGATGCCTTGTAAACAAGCTGTTCCGCTGCAATTCCCGCCATCCACACGGTGCAAAAACGATCGAGCCACTGACTCGAAATTTTGCCCGATCGCAGGTCTTGATCCAAGGCCGAGGTATCAAACTGCACGCCGCCCTGCCCAGAAAACCCCTTCCGAATCGCTTCCCACGCACTCACCGAATAATCCGTCACCGGAATCTCCAAAAGCTGCGCCACCAGAAAATGTCCAGCCTCATGGCGAATAATCCGTTCCCGATGCAGGGGTGAAAACGCCGCAAGCCAGTCCAAAAACAAGTTTCCGCCCTTGCCCTCAAGGCTAAGAACATCCACCGTCACAGCGGTCAAAATTCCCCCAACCACGATCGCCGGAATGGCACTCGAAAAGTTCAACAACGGTCCCAACAACACCGAAAGCGTCATCAAAAACACCCCGATCGCCGCTAAATTTAACGTTAATTCATTCATAAACAATGACCTTATTTATGGTTCACTTTACTTATTTTTTGCCTTAAAGAAGGTCTCTAAACTTTCACGATCGCCCACGTAGCGCCAATGCCAAGGTTCGTAGGTGACGCCTTGTTTGTTGTTCTTCGGGAACGACATCTCAAAGTTGAATTTCGTCGCATTGGCTTGGAGCCATTTGAACCCCTCCGTATTTTCAAAATCAGGACTGAGATTCGTGGCTGGGACATTGCCATCACCCATATCGATCGCATACCCAGTGTGGTGTTCACTGTGACCAGGGGGCGCACTCACATTGGCCCGTTCGTCGGCAGTTTGCGATCGCTCCTGCTTGACGTCGAAAAAGACACCTTCTTGTTCCTTGATCGATCGAAAGGCGGACAACGGCACTAGACTAATCCCTGCGGCTTGAGCCTCAACGACCATGGACTGGTAGGCGGCGGCAGCGGGTTTTCGCAGCCGAATGCCCCCGTCGTTGTTGATGGCTTCGAGTTCGGCTTCGGGGGCTTCTCCGTAGGGGTAATGGCCGAGAACCGTATTGGGCGAGGAGGGGGCGACGCTTGGGATGGGAGCTTGGACGGCTTTAGGAGAATTCGACGCAAGGAGTTGGACAATAGCTGTGATGACAATTAATCCCATCAGCCCCGCGAGTAATCCCTGCCAAACGGCGATCGTGCGTTTTGGAGGAGCAACAGGTGAGGTTTCTCGGACGGCCTCAGGAAGATCCTCAAAGGATTCAGCCGTTAGTTTATTCACCGTTTTTGGTGGCGGCTTTGTCTTGCCGGACTTCCCCGGTTGATCGGGACCATTGGCTGAATGACTCACGCTGAATACTCCTGACTTAATCCTGACTAAACGATAGCAAACCGGAGGCTCCCATCCCCAATTCTGCTGTCCTATGGCAGGTGGGCAACGGCCTTAATTCTGGGTAAATTGACGAACCTGATCGATCGTGACTTTTAATCGGACGGCAATTTCCTCGATCGAAAACCCTCCCTGAAGCAGCATTGGAACAACTTCGACCAGAAGCTCTTCTTTACCCTCTTCTTTAACGTCCTGATAGAAACGACTTTCCCGTACTTCTCTAGTGATTCCTAACATAATGGCTATCTCCTCTCGGTTGAGCTTTGAGAACTTGTGGACAAACACCGTCAATATCCATTCTAGAACCCGTCGCCGTTCTGCGGTGTCCGAGGTCTGCTTATAAGTTTGAGCCAAGATACTTTTGGCCCGATCGGGGGCTTCGGTGTCCTTGAGACCAATCAACTGAAGCAATCCCATCTCCAAGGACAAATCGCCCATCTCCGGTGGCAACTCGTCAAGATAAATCCGTTGCAGCCGATCGGTCACGACAAAATCTTGATAATGGATGGGAACTCCTGGATCATACTTACGCTTGGTAAACATGATCACGGCCCGCCAGTCGTTTGGAGGTTTGGAGTCACGCAAATAGAGGAAGATTTTGGTGAAGAAGCTGGGGTAGAACTCGTTTTTTCGATCGAGGTAGCCTTGGTTTTCGAGGAAGAAGATGGGGCTTTTGGTCGATCTCAGAGGCTGGAGGATGCCGTCACTGCGGAGGCTGGTTTGTTTGACCTCATAGCTACCAAACGTGTAGGTTGTCTTGGGGATTTTCTCGCCGAGGAGTTCAAACAGTAGCTTGGGCTTTTCCTTAAATAGGCGATAGAACAGGGAATCCGTTTCCATTTTTCAGATCACTCCTTCCACATACAATCCTTCAGTGCCGCAATTACCACGTCCTGCTGTTCGGTTGTTAGCTCTGGAAACATCGGCAAGGAAAATACTTCGAGAGCCGCCCGCTCGGAATGCGGGAACGATCGTGCCGTTTCGCTAAGGGCAAAATGGCCGGATTTATAAACGGGCTGAAGATGCAGGGGCAGTGGGTAGTAGACATTGGTGGAAATGCCCCGATCGCTCAGTAACCCTCGCAGCGTATCGCGATCGACTTTGCCGCCGCCTCTGACCCGGATAGTATACTGGTTCCAGGTGCTTTTGCCGCCCGTGGAGGCTTGGGGTAAGGCGATCGCCTCTAGATCCGCGAGACCCGCTTGGTACCGAGAAGCAATCACCGTTCTTTGCTCAATCCACTGGTTGAGAAACGGCAGCTTAACACTGAGGATGGCAGCTTGAATTGCATCTAAGCGGCTATTTAGACCAAATTCTTCGTGGTAATACACGTCGCTGCGACCGTGATCTCGCAAAACTCGAAGCCGTTGGGCTAAATCAGGGTCGTCCGTGGTGAGTGCTCCGCCATCGCCGCACGCGCCTAGGTTTTTGGTGGGATAGAAGCTGAAACAGCCGATGTGGCCGATCGACCCGACCTGTTGACCCGCCCATTCAGTCCCGGTGGATTGGGCGCAGTCTTCAATGATAAACAGATTGAATTCTCGGGCGATCGCTCCTAAGGTCGTCATATCGATCGGATGGCCAAACAGATGAACCGGGATAATAGCGCGGGTTCGAGGGGTAATGGCGGCGGTAACTTGAGCGAGGTCCAGATTGTAGGTCACTGGGTCAATATCAACAAAAACCGGGGTGGCTCCGGCGGCGCTGATGGTTTCAGCGGTAGCAATGAAGGTAAATGGCGTTGTGATCACTTCATCCCCCGCCTTGATATCGAGGGCACGAATCGCCATGTAGAGCGCATCGGTTCCAGAATTGCAGGCCACACATTCCTGCGTCCCGACATAGGTCGCAAGCTGCTGCTCAAAGTCAGCCACCGTCTGCCCGCCAATATAACGTCCGGAGGCCAATACGTTTAGGGCTGCTTGATTGATTTGGTCGCCGATATGTTCAAACTGACGCGAGAGATCGAAGGAAGGAATGGTCTTCACAGAAAGCCGTAGGTGAAACGCTTTCGCTATTGTTTCAATAAAAGGAGTTACAGGCAAGTCCCTAGACCCGAGGGTTTGGATTTACTAAAGTGAGGCGTAAGCCGATCGCGTCGGGTCATTTTGTCACTCGATCGCGCAGTACCACCAGGTTTGAGGCGGCAGCGGAGACCTTGATGGGTGAAATTTTGGTTGGGACGGGCGAGAGGGACCGAGCTATATTTTTGGAGAGGGGAATTGTGTTCGTCCGATTTTTTGAAGGGCTTTGAGTTCTTTTAGGCTGAAGGATGCTCAAAAAGAAGAACCCGACGCCGATCAAAAAGACGACACAGCCGACAGCAAAACTCACCAGTGACAGCGAGATTAAGGCGCTCTGATTTACCAAGGCCCGAAAGGCAAGGAGTCCGGTGCTCGTAATTAAGGCTAAGCACGCCACATTCAGATAAAAAATCGATCGAGTCACTCGGCGAGATTGTCGCCTAATCGCTTTCCGCCAAATTCCTGGCAGACTATGGGGGAGCGAAATCCGCGTTTTCTCCAGCCGGATTTGATGCACGATCGCAACGCCCAGCATGAGGCCAGAGGCAACCACCATAACGGCAGCGTTGAGAATCAGTTGAACGAGCTGAGTGGTCTGTTCTAAGGTCATGGGCAGATCTTAAGGGCAGCGATTTAGGACAAGTTGGACAAGGGCAGAGATTCGGTGAACGTGGAGCGTCGATGTGCTCGACCAATTCAATTGTACTACTAATTCAATCGTACTACAATAAGCTAGTCTGGACAAAGTTTGTGCAGAAATAGCGTGTGGTTCAGCCCGTCTGAATTCTAAAGAAATTATGAAGATTAACCGTTGCGGTCTTAGAAAGCAGGTCGGGTGTTAGAGGTTTTCTATCTTATTTAAGAAGTCTTTCCACAGCGATGTCTAGCTTTTCCACAAGGCGTTCCTTCTTTTCCACAGATCTCTCTATCGATCGGTGAATTGTTTCCACTAAAAGACTCGCGTATCCACCACATAAGGATTTGATAAGGCCATGCCCTAAGTCGTTGTCTTAAAGGTGAAGTTCTGAAAACTGTTGCCTAGAGTTAGTTTCAGCGATATTAATTCATATGAATGACTCAAGAAGTAATCAGCTAATCCTTGAGATCCCGCCTGAAATTTAGGTTTCTACGTTTTCCACAGGGATTGGGGATAGCCGATCGACCGATGTGCCCAAGTGGGTATGGGTATCGAGTGGTGTCCGTATAAATACGCTCTACAAACCCGTTCAGCAGTGAGAGGATATCAATTACTTGAGCAGTTATGCGGATGCCTCGCTTTGAAATGAGGCTTTGCAAGCAACATCTGCCTCCGAGTTTCGATTTGTCACTTTCTATCATGAGCTTTACTCCTATGACTTCTACGATCGCCCTAATGGCCGAACTGCCTGAGACCCTTCACGAAGAATTGACCCAATACGTAGAGAAACATCCGGATTGGGATCAAGATCGGGCCATTGCGGCGGCGTTATCGCTTTTTCTGCGTCAGGGTCCATCGGAGTTCGCTGGCGGTCGTTACTTAGGAAGTTATCGTGGAAACTGTGAGGCGACGATCGCGGCTTGACGTTAAGAAGTGTGAATAGGGGAGTGCGAAGGTTTGGGATGACAGGCCGTTTTCCCCTTTAATAAGGGTAGGGATCGATGGACATCGTGAGCTGAGTATTTGCACTAGGTGATCTTAAAGATGGCTTACTACTGGTTTAAAGCGTTTCATTTGGTTGGAGTGGTCTCGTGGTTTGCGGGGCTTTTTTATCTGCCTCGATTGTTTGTGTATCACGCAGAGGCGGAAGAGCAACAGGTTGAACCTGCGCGATCGATTTTGCGCCAGCAGTTTTCGGTGATGGAAAAGCGGCTTTACGGCATTATCATGACGCCTGCGATGGTCGTGACGATCGCGATGGCTGTAGGAATGGCGGTGCTTCAGCCGGAGTTGTTTCAACAGACGTGGCTTCAGGTCAAGATGGCGTTGGTGCTGGTTTTAGTGGGGTTTCATTTTTATTGCCGCACGCTAATCCGTCGGTTGGAGACGGGTGAGACGCCATTTACGTCGAAGCAGTTTCGTTGGATGAATGAATTTCCGACGTTCTTCTTAGTGATCATCGTGATGTTGGCCGTCTTTAAAAATGATATTCCCACTCATGCGACCAGCTATGTGGTGTTTGCGATGGTGATTGCATTTGCGGCGAGTATTCAGCTCTATGCGCGGAAGCGTCGGTTGGACGGCGAAAAGAAGCGATCGGACGAAGCGATTGCGCGCTCGGTTGTATCGGCGGAAGTACAGGTGTAGGCCGGAGTTTGGACGGTTACTTCGTTGGGTTTGGGGGCACGGCGAGCCATGCCCCTACAAATCCGGGTTCCAGAGAATGTAGGGGTTTGGCTTGCCGAACCCTAAACCCAACGAAGAAGCGATCTAATAGCGGTCCTCGTTTTGATTGATTTCGCGTTGATTGATTTCAGTAAAGGGCTTGTTTCCGCTGCGCAGCACTTAGACCCAACCTAACCCCGTCTCCGTCTCGCAATCCAAAAACCCGTCCCCACGATCGCCACCAAAGGCATCCACAGTAACAGCCCCGGAAAATCGATCGCTGGATCGTCCATCCGGCTGGCGACCCCCATAGAATTGGCACCGCTTCCGGGCTGCACCGTAACGTCATAGGCAAACTTGAAGCGATCGAAGGCATTTTCCTGCTTCGGATCGCCCTTGATTTCTACCTTGTACAGCCCGGACCTAGGGAAAATAACGATAGCGCTCGGTAACCCTTGGTACTTCTCAGCCTTCAACGGATTTAGGGGGGGCTGTGACACTAATTTTTGGTTTTCATACACCGTAATCTGACAATTGCACTGATCAAGCGGAATTTCCTCTCCCCCTTGTTTGGTCAGCGCAAACCACACCTTAGACGGCTCACCTGCCCTTGGATTGTGGCTCGGTTCAAGGTGAAAAAGAGAGGCAACGTTGCCGGAGGTCTGAACATTATGGGCAAAAGCAGGCTCTGTGAGATTGATATCACTGTGAACTTTGCCGAGGGATTCTTCCGCTCGGGTGGGAGATTCAAAAGTCGTGCTCGATCGTGCAGCGTAACGGGTCTGGGTAATCATGGCTAATGGGTGATGCCCGATGCTAAATGCTCTGAGTGGAACCACTTTAAGACTTTAACCGATGGTTTGTAAAGATTCGTACGGTCATGACGAAGATAACCGAACTGACTAATCCTATCGTGTGATTCCAATGCTGAGCGGTAAGTTCCACATTTCCTAAATAATGGGATCCCACGATAACCGTATGCCCAACGGCTAGAATCAATCCCGGCACGCTCAACAGATGCAGTTGCCGCCAATGGTGCGGTCCGAGCCACTTCACTGCCGCGTCAAAGCTCGTCATCGCCGGGAGTCCTAGACAGGTCAAGGCCCCAAGTCCAGCAATCATTCCCCACCGCTGGTAGTCGGGCAAAAAGGCGATCGCACCGACGTTCCAGTTATAGGTATGCACAAGCATATGGGCCGTATGCGCCACTGCACAGACAAAGGACCCCACGCCGATCGCCCGTCTGTAGGTCAGTAGCCCTGTGCAATAGGCCGGAAACCGGACGGCAATCGGACGGGCGATTAGGGCCAGCAGGAGTAAAATAATCGCTCCATGCCCCGTTAAGTCCACCATTTCACTACTGCGAAAGACCGTTAAGAGTCCAATGGCGATCGTCACCCAGCCCGCTAGCCGAAAAAGCTGACTCCTTCGTTCTTGACTCCAGCGCAGCGCCAGTGTCCCGACGCCCAGCATCATCGGCATCGTCCCTAGCCCAAAGGCCAGCATCACACTCGCCCCCGCCCCCGGACTGCTCGACTCCGCTGCTTTAATTTGAGCCACATACAAAAAGCCACAGGGCATCAGTCCCCACAGCAATCCCAACACAAACGGCGAGGCGGTCGCCAGCTTTCCCATCATTTGGCTAACCCAAGAATGTCCTCTTGTAGATAGGCCCGCATGTGAAGCTGAATGAGATTTTGGGACATCAGCCAGCTTTGACAACCGATCGGGCATCACCGTCTTCAGCCCGCCCCAAATCAGCAGTCCCCCCGCAAAAATCGCCATCCCTTGCCGCAGCCCACTGCCCATTCCCGCCCACTGTCCCCCCGCCATCACCAGACTCCCAATGCCGCCAATCGCCCCTCCCACTAGAACATAGCTAATCAGTCGTCCGAGATTCAGGAGCAAGACGCTGGTGAATTGAGAATTGAGAATTGAGAATTGAGAATTGCTGGCTGGACGGGTGCGATCGGATAGTAGCAACGCGGTGCTGAGGGGGCTACACATGCCTAAGCAGTGACCAAAGCTTCCTAGAAAGCCCAAACTCAACATCAATCCAAATTCCATCTTGTCCTCTTTCAGGGTCGTCTATGGTCTTATCTTTATTTTCTACCCTCGGGCTTGATCTTGACCAATTCTCAATTCTCAATTCTCAATTCTCCGGACAACATATTGATTCTTCCCCGCCTGCTTCGCTTCATACATGGCCGCATCGGCTGTTTCGACCAGTTCTGTCAGGGTATGGCAAGGATTGGGGTAGAGGCTGATGCCGATGCTGCCGCTGATGGTCATGGTTTGGCCGTCGAACGTGAAGGGTTGGGTCAGGGTTTTGATCACTTTGGCGGCAACGCGCTCAATTTCGAGTGGGCGCAGGGCACCGGGCAAAATGACCGTAAATTCGTCGCCGCCTAGCCGTGCCACGGTATCACTCGCCCGAAGACAGGACACGAGCCGTTTGGCCACTGACTGGAGGAGCCGATCGCCCACCCCGTGCCCGAAGGTGTCGTTGATTTGCTTAAAGCCGTCGAGATCGATAAAAAATAGCGCAATCATCCGATCGCTTTGATCAGACCAGTCTATTGCTTCTTGGAGCTTAGTCTCGAAAAGCGATCGGTTGGGCAGTCCGGTGAGGGGGTCGTGAGTGGCTAAATAGTGCAGGCGAGCTTGGGATTTTCGGAGTTCTTCGTTGGAGTCAGCGAGTTCGCGCCGCGCCTGTTCGGTGGCATCTTCCCGCGTTTTTCGCTGGGTCATATCTCGAATCACCCCGACGAGGAAGACGTTGCCGCCGGAATCTTGATGCAGCGATCGCTTGGTGGAAATATAGTGAACTTCTCCAAAGAGATCCGTCAGCACTTCCTCATCTTCTCGCTCCCGCTGCTGAAGAAAGGTCTCCTCGTCTCGGGTCAAAAATAAGTCGGCCTCAGCTTTCGGAAATACATCATGCACCGTTTTCCCAATCAATTCCTGAAGGGATGCCCCCACAAATCGCGCATAGGCTTCATTCAAGACCACCCAGCGATTCTGATTATCTTTGACAAAAATAGGATCGGGAATGGTGTTGATAATGCGGTTAAGAAACTCCATCGATCGCGCTAGTTCTTCTTCCGTATGGGCACGCACCATCATCACCAACGCCCAAGCTACCCATAATCCCACCATGGGAGCCACCACCGGAATCAGCCAGCCCAGCAAAAATAACCCATAGCCGCAGCCCATCACCCCAAGCGCCAGACCTATGATGACGGCGATCGATCGCTTCGGTCCCCTGTGTCGCCAGCACAGCAGCACACCCATCCACGACCATAGCCCAATCCAGGCGATTTCCACTCCTTCTGGCCAGCTCCGGAACATCAAACGTCCGTCTAGGGCCGCTGAGATAATCTGACTGACAAACTGTGCCTGAAGAGCCACGCCACTGATCCAGGTGCTGCGGCTTTTGGTTTGGTAGGGCTGCTGACGGGTGTACGGGGTGGCCGCAAAATCATTTAGATTCTCGGCGGTAGAGCCAATTAAAATAATCCGATCGCGAATGGATTCAGCCGTCACGTCGCCGGACAAGATCGCCTGCATCGAAAGGGTCTGAAAGGGCTTCTTCCCGCCCCGAAAGTTAACGAGAATCTGGTAAGCGCCTGCATCGGCCCGGATGTATGCGCCCGTATCCGGCTGGATTTGCCGAAAGATTCCTCGACCGAGTTGGAGATCCGAAGGTCGATCGCTGGAGGGTTGGGCATAGATTTGTTTTTGGGCCAAGTACAATTTTGAGAGCTTGAGGGCAAAACTTTCCTTGACGGTCCCGTCTTCATTTTTCCAGTACAGAAAAGCCCGTCGAACCTTCTGGTCTTCATCGAGAATGTTGTTGTTGAAGCCGACTCGATCGTCTGGAGCCGCAGATGGCGGTGGAATTAAGGCGTGGCTCCCCATCCCAAATATCCCGTCGGCGAGCTGTTCAGCGCTGATAATCGTTGGCGTATCGGTGAGGAGGGTGTTGAAGGCAATAGAGCCGGGTGGAACGGGGAGGTCTCGATAGAGATTGAGGCCGATCGCACTCGGTTTCATTGTGTTGAGGCGCTCTAGGAGCTGGGCGAGCCTTGCATCACTAGGAGGCCAAGGTTCGTTGCGTTGAAGATCGGTTTTGGTGACTTCAACAATAACAACCCGATCGTCCATTGCTTCCGCCGATCGCACTTGAAAATAATGATCCGTTGTCTGAAGTTCCAACCCTTGCAGCAAACAAAGCGATCGAAGGGTTAACGCAACGAGGATGGATCCTAGGGTCATCCAGACGATCGGTGTGAAAAAATTCAATACCCCTTTCATCAGGGACCGAGCCAAGTTCTTAAACGTGAAGGGTTGAGAGAAATCAATCACAAGTATTCAGCGGATCGAAATGGAGATTCAATAAGGTCATAGAGCTTACTCCATGCATTGCCATTTCACTACTCTACAATTGCATTAGCCTTGATCACTCTATCTCTAGCCATAACCTAGGCTGAAATAGATCGCTGGAATCATCATTTTGAGCTATTACTTCTCAGAATTTTCAAGCCAGGTCATGACCGTTTTTGCTAGTGTGACGTGACTGAGGCGATCGATTTCTCGAATGCCCGTGGGACTGGTGACATTCACCTCCGTCAAGAACCCTCCAATCACATCCATCCCCACAAAAATCAAGCCATCGCGCCGCAGGGCCGGAGCCAGTTCTGCCGCAATTTCCCGATCGCGCGCGGTAATCTCCACCGCATCGGCTCGTCCGCCCACGGCCATATTTCCCCGAAACTCATTCCCGGTAGGCACGCGGTTCACAGCACCGATCGGGTCGCCGTTGAGCAATATCACGCGCTTGTCTCCGGCCTTGGCTTCGGGCAAATAGGTCTGCACCATGATGGGTAGGGTTCCTTGGAGAGTACTGATTTCAACCAGGGAATTAAAGTTGCGATCGCCTTTTTCCAAGAACAAAATCCCTTCCCCGGCTTTCCCGCCGAGGGGTTTCATCACGGCTGCCCCTTTTTGGTCGATGAAATCTTGAATCACCTGCTTATTTTGGGTGACGATCGTTTCGGGGATGGACCTGAGAAATTGCAGGGCGTACATCTTTTCGTTGGCCGATCGGACGCCTGCCGGGGCATTGACCACGCGCGTTTTGGCAGGGTCTACATAGTCGAGGATATACGTCGCGTAGAGATAGGCTGTATTCACGGGGGGATCGGTCCGCATCCACACGACGTCGAAGGTTTCTAGGGGCAAAAATTCAGCAATTCCCACGCTAAACCAGTCTGGCACCGCAATCCAGCAGTTTTCACCCAAAGTTACAGGCACAAGCTGCACGGTCGTCACGGTGGCCCAAGCTTTGCTGGCGATGACCGTCAACGAATTTGCAACAGTGACCCAGACCTCATGACCCATCTGCTGCGCGGCTTCCATCAAGGCCACACTTGTGTCATGGGTGGGGTCTAGACGATCGATCGGGTCAATAATAAACGCCAGTTTCACAAGAAGCTCTCTGCACAATCTAAAGGGTTTGGGAGGACGATCTAGAGCATTAATCTATTCTTCGTTGGGTTTTGGGCACGGCATGGCCATGCCCCTACAGATCCGGGTTCAAGAGACTGTAGGGGCATGGCTCGCCGTGCCCCAAACCCAACGAGGAGCGACTAGACCGCAACCTTCACGGCTTGAATCGATTCAACCAAGCTGCGAACGACAGCGATCATAGCAATTTCGCTGTTGAGCTGATGAATGGCTGAACCGACGCCGACGCCGGATGCACCTGCGGCGATCGCAAGGGGTGCCGTGACGCTAGAAATGCCCGATGCGCAGAGGACCGGGACTGAAACGGCGTTGGAGATTTCGTAGGCAGCGGCTAGGGTTGGTGCTGCTTTTTCGATTAATCCTAGGACGCCTGCACTTTTGGGGCTAGACGAAGTGCCGCCTTCGGTTTGAATCACATCAGCTCCGGCTTCCACTAAAGCTTCAGCGAGCGCCACTTGCTCAGACAGCGCCAAAATGTGGGGCACCGTGACCGACAGCATCACCGTAGGCAGAAGGGCGCGGGTTTGGCGGGTCAGTTCGAGGACTTCCGCTGCGCCAAAGGTGCGACCCTGCGCGTAGAAGCTGTCGAAGTTCCCGATTTCGATCAGGTCTGCCCCAGCATTCACGGCCATCACAAACAAGGCGGGGTCTACCGCAGATACGCAGATAGGAAGCGTCGTCAATCCGCGCACCGTGCGAATTAAGTCTGCATCCGCTGCGATGTCTACAAAGGTTGCGCCGCCGAGTTCAGCCGCCTTGACGACTGACGAAACGTTTTGGACGTCGAAGTTTTGCAGTCCGCTGATGACTTTGAGTGCGGTGCGGTTGTTCAAGGCCCGTTGGAGAGTCGGAAGAATAGTCATAGGTAGTGTTTTAGGCGATCGTTGAGCGATCAGGTTCGTTAATGTGATGCTTATTTTAAAGGATCGGGGTAAGCAATGACGATCGACAGCTAAACAATGCGGCTAGTCGTCTGCGGTTTAAATAATCCAGCGATGTAGCTCCTCCTCGTTGGGTTTGGGGCACGGCAAGACATGCCCATACAGATCTATCTTTTCAGAGGATGTAGGGGTTTGGCTTGCCGAACCCTAAACCCAACGAAGAAGCGATCTAATAGCGATCCTCATTTTGATTGATTTCAATAAAAGGGCTTATTTTCGCCGCGTAGTCCTAGAGGGTTTCCACCCGGTGTTCTTTTCGTGACT
The DNA here is from genome assembly GCA_043764895.1 of Synechococcales cyanobacterium. Classification (GTDB taxonomy): domain Bacteria; phylum Cyanobacteriota; class Cyanobacteriia; order Leptolyngbyales; family Leptolyngbyaceae; genus JAAFJU01. The sequence goes on from JAYUJY010000059.1 coordinate 33,504, forward strand.
GGGGTAACAGAGATCCGGGATTGGGTCATCTACGCTGATGAGGTGTGAGACTATAGCTTGCTGCCCTTAAAACTGATGCCAGACCGCTTGACTTTATTAAAGTCTGTTCCTGTACCCCCATCTGGGAATTCTGTCACCATGACCTTCTCAATCAAAGTTGCTACAAACGCTACAAACACCACAAACGCCATAAACGCAATAAATCAGCTTCAAATTGTCACAAACCGTCTGAATGCCCAATCTCGGGTGAGTCGGATGCTGGCTCGGGCGAAGACCTTGAATTCGGCGGTTGAAGAGACGCTTAAAATCCTGTGCGAGACCTTCTCCTGGCACTTTGGTGAATACTGGACCCTCGACAAGCTGCCGTCTAGCCTTCGACAAACCCTGTGCTGGGATGTCACGTCAACCGATCATACGCCCTACTCGGACTGGACCTTTCAGCGGGGAGAAGGGCTTCCGGGGCGAATTTGGGAGACTGAACAACCGACGTATTTCCAAAATTTAATGCAAAATCCTGATTTTCTACGTCGAGACTTCGCGCTGGAGATGGGATTGCGGCATGGCTATGGGTTTCCGGTGTGCGATCGAACGGGTCTCGTCGGCGTCATCACCTTTCTAACCCAAACCGATCAGCCCCTTGATGAACACTTAATGGACTTGCTCCGGCTCTTGGGGGAGCAACTTGGACTGTTTATCCAACGAAAATCTGACGAAATCCAGCTTCGTCAATACGCCGATCGCCTTGAAGTCACCCTCCAAGAACTCAAGCGCACCCAATCTCAAGTCATCCAATCCGAAAAAATGTCCAGCATCGGCCAGCTCGTGGCGGGAATTGCCCATGAAATTAATAACCCGGCCAACTTCATCCATGGCAACATTCGGCCAGCCCAAGACTATCAAGCGGACTTGTTCCGGCTGCTCGATTTGTATGAACAGGACTATCCTCAACCTAGCCCTGCTATTCTTCGCCAACGCAATGCGATCGATTTGGCTTTTCTTCGCCAGGATTTTCCGCAGCTTTTGGAGTCCATGCGTAATGGGAGCGATCGGATTCGGGACATTGTGAAGTCGTTGCGCAACTTTTCGAGGCTCGATGAAGCTGTTAAAGAAGTGGATCTCCACGAGGGGTTGGATAGCACGTTGATGATTCTCAACAGTCGGCTCAAGTACAGTGATATTCGGGACGTTCGGCGATCGAAGACGATGCAGGCGATTCAAGTGGTCAAACACTACGGAACGCTGCCGTTGATTCAGTGCTATGCGGGACAAGTGAACCAAATCTTTATGAACGTGTTGGCGAATGCGATCGATGCTTTAGAAGAGCCGGGTCTGCGAGATGAGAGTCATACCCCCACCCTCACTATCACCACGAACGTCATTGCCATGGGCTGGATTCGGGTGACCATAGCCGACAATGGTCCCGGCATCTCGCCCGCCCGCCAATCCCAAATCTTCAACCCCTTTTTCACCACCAAACCCGCCGGAAAAGGCACTGGACTCGGCTTGTCCATCAGCTACCAAATCGCCACTGAAATCCATGGTGGACGCTTCTACTGTGAATCTGAGCCGGGTTCATCAGGCACGCGGTTTGTATTGGAGCTGCCCGTGGTCTGCAATCGATCGATGCATCATCGGGCCGAGTGAGGGTTGTATGAGATAATCAGGACTCCTCTTTTATCGCCGTAGAATGCCTTCATGATTGATGTTGTATCCCCCCAGTCTGTTCCGGTTGAGATGATTCAGTACAATGCACAAGGTCTCGTCCCGGCGATCGTGCAGGATTACCTAGATGGCACGGTACTGATGATGGCGTGGATGAATGCGGAGTCGTTGGCGAAAACCCTTGAAACGAGTGAAACGCACTTCTGGAGCCGATCGCGTCAGCAGTTTTGGCATAAGGGCGCAACGTCGGGCCATACCCAAAAGGTTAAGGCTATTCGCTACGACTGTGATAGTGATGCGCTGCTTGTAACGGTGGAGCAAGTGGGGGATGTGGCCTGTCATACGGGAGAACGCAGTTGTTTTCATCAGGTAGAAGGAAGCGTGGTGGCCCCTCGCGCCGATACGTTGTCTCAGGTGTTTGGGGTGATTTGCAATAGGCGAGATAACCCGAGTCCGGAGTCCTATACCTGCAAGCTGTTGGCGGGTGGGGATAATGCGATTTTGAAGAAGGTGGGGGAGGAGTGTGCGGAGGTGATTATGGCCTTTAAGGATGATGTTAAAGACGACATTGCGGGAGAAGTGGCGGATTTGTTCTATCACACGATGGTGGGGCTAGCGGCGCACCAAGTGGATATTCACGATGTCTATCGTAAGTTGCAGGCTCGGATGCGATGAATGAAGGAAAGCACAGTCGTCTCCAAAAGCAGTTGCTATTTAAAATAGATGCTGTAGTTTCACTTAAGAACGTAGCAGAGGTATTTCCAGAATTACGGTGTAGTTTTGGAGGCCGATTCCCGTTCCGGGAGGCTTCGCCAACGATCGTTCCTGATCTGTGCGTTTTTAAGTCGGAACGGATTCCCCATGACGAAGATGGAGATATTGCAAATACGTTTGATTGTGCGCCGGATTGGACGATCGAAATCCTATCGCCTGATCAAAGTCCAACGAAGGTGATTAAAAACATTTTGCACTGTCTAGATCAGGGATGCGCGATGGGTTGGATGTTGAATCCAGAGGAGAAAGAAATTACAGTGTTTCCAGCCAATTCACGATCGCGGATGTTTTCCATGTCCTCATCTGAATCAATTCCGGTGCCTGATTTTGCAACAACACTCGTCTTAACAACAACTAAGATCTTTGGATGGCTGAGTTAAGTCAGATAAACTAAAGTAAAGGTATAGGAGGTCAAATGCGATGGAAGCGACAATTCAGGCACCTCAAGTTCAACCTATTATTTCTCTAGTTCTCACGCTAGATGAAGTGGCGGAGTACTTGCGTCTGCCGATCGAGTCGGTTCGGGATCATGCAATTCAGGGGTTGTTACCGGGAAATGAAATCAAGGGGGAATGGCGGTTTTTGAAAAGTGCGATCGATCGGTGGTTGGCTCCCTCCCAAATGCC
>JAYUJY010000060.1:0-36183 GCA_043764895.1 Synechococcales cyanobacterium
GCGCGTCCTGTACAACGCCGCCAAAGCGTATTCTGTTCAGCTTGATTCCGGCGCATCCTACACCACGCTGTATCCCGTCATTGCTCTGACCATTACTGACTTCAACATGTTTCCAGACTCACCTGACGTCATGTCCCGGTTTGTTCTGAAAGAACGAAATCGACTCACTGACTACCCGTCTTGCGATATCGAACTCATCTTTGCCGAATTGCCAAAATTCACCCTTTCCCTAGAGCAACTTGCTTCAGTCTCCGATCAATGGTTATATTTTATTAAAAATGCACCGAGCCTTGAACTCATCCCCAGATCCATGGAGACCATCCCCGAACTTCAGCAGGCGTTTCAAATCGCGAAAGAATCGAACCTGAACCGGGCCGAACTTGAAGAGATGGAAAGCCAACAACGCTATATTCAAGACCAAAGAGGCAGTCTCATAAAAGCCTTAGAAACGGGACTTCAACAAGGACTTCAACAAGGACTTCAACAGGGACTTCAACAGGGACTTCAGCAAGGGCAACAAAACGAGAAAATCACCATTGCGCAACGATCATTACCCCTGATGGATGATGCCACGATCGCTGCTATCACTGGACTGAGCATCGACGAGATTCAGGCTCTTCGATCGCCCATCCCATAAACCGCCGCCGATCGATCGTCCCCAATTAGAATCAGGCATGTAGCTAGAGAAATAGATTCATTTTGGATTATTAAACATCAAAATTGGCACGTCATCACTGATCAAAGCAGAAGAAAATTTAAGGGCATTGTTTTTCACGCTGACTCTCTATTTTGCCAGCCAGCCAAATACGTCACCGACTGTCAACGCGATCGATTGCGCAAACTCTGGCACAGGCAATTGCGCGTCAGGCTCATCGAAGATTTCTAGGGTGCCGTTGGGGTGGTAGATGAAAACGGTGCGATCATCTGGGTCAATCAGCCAGCCCATTGCAGACCCATGATGGAGGCAATGCACAATATTTTTGACGACTTTAGTATGGCGTTGATCGGGCGAGAGGATTTCAATAGTCCAGTCGGGGGGAATAGAAAAGACGTTGGCAATATCGCCTGATTCATCGGTGGCGATTCTGTCCCAAAGCCAAACGCTCGCATCAGGAACGATCGATCGTCCTCCAAAGGTACAGCGTAATTCAGAAAAGGCTCGGGCAATTTTTGCAGGTTTTAATTTGCTGTTGACGGTTGGGACAAATTCACTTTGAACTGCACTATGTTTTCCTTGGGGCATCGGCTTTTGAGAAATCTCTCCATCAATAAATTCACTGGCAGGCTTCGTCTCTGGCATGGCCAAAAACGCTTCTAAGGTCAGGGATGCTTTGGAGACGGGTGGGCTGAGTGCTTGAACCATGATTTTTGAGAGACCTATTTTGAGAGACTTATTTTGAGAGACCTACTTTGGATAACTCACTAGCTACAGTTTAGCAATCTATGGTCGGGGTGGACCGATCGCATCACCAACGTAAACTCGATCGTCCTAAAGCGTCTGGAATTGGGCGATCATGAATCTGGCCATTTAGCCAATCGAACACCATTATTCCATCTGCACCAAGGCTTCTTGCCCCAACTGCATCAGATACTGCATCGCCGATGCGATCGCGTCCGCTACTTCATCGGGTGAGCTTTGGTAGAAATGGCTCCAGGCGGACGCTTTGTGTTCATCGTAGCGATGCCGATGTTCGGGGTGTTGGTTAAGCCATGCGATGCGAACGCCGTGACCTATTAAGACATCTAGAACGATGTATTCTTGGATTCTTAAATCAGGATTCTTCTGAACGATCGTCCCGAGTTTGATGAGGGCTTCGATGTTCGCATAGCGATATTCAGGCGCTTGAATTTTGTTCAGCAAGTGTTCTACCTGAAGCGCAAAACTCGTTTCTCCTGGCGTCATTTCACTAAGCAATACATGACTTTTAAGTCGATGGCGGCGGTCTAACTTGTCGCCAATGACCAGCCCTTGACAATGTTCTAACACCGACCAAACATTGGAGTAAAAATCCTCAGGGACTCGGCCTCTCGCCCCTTCTCGCTGTCGCATTCTTCGCCAGTCGTCCTGGTCAGCTAAGGCGGGAGTTTGCGTGACGACCCAGTTAATCGCTTGCGTCCCTAAACTGCTGCCTAAACTATTGCTCAACTTGATGTGCAGCGACTCTTGCGAAAGCAGGGTTTGGTTCATGGTGTCGTAGCCTTCGAGGATTTGCCGGAGCCGATCGAAAATGGCATAGGGGGCCAACTGCATGAGTGCTTCGTAGGCTTCATCTTGAGTGATGTGTTGCGATCGGGCTAGATCGCTCGTGAGCAGCAAAATAAGATAGCCAACGCGCACCGTCAGGAGGTTTTTAAACAGTTCCGGTTCAGCTTTCAAGAGCAGGCTGAGATAGAGCAAAATCTCCTGAGTCAGCACGCGATCGCGAATGTCTTCCCGGCAAAAGTTTCGCAGTTTATCTAGGAGTTCATACACCGGAAGCGGTTTCGTAATTAATGAATCTTCGCTATACGATCGACCGACTGCAATTTGCTTTTGGCGCACTAGGATATCTGTCACCGCATCGGACAAGCTCACGTCTATCTTATCAAGAAGACCCGCTGCGCGCCGGACGATGCCCCAATAAGGCTGGCCATTAGCATCGCCATGACTTGCTTTGTTGTAAATTTCCTCAATCAATCGTCCTACCATCACGGGCCGATCGGATCCTGAGATTCCCGTGTTAAAAATCAATCCCTCTAGCTTAACTAACACATCCAAAATCTCAATCTGTTCGTACAGGTTTTCCGAATCACACAGTTTTGAAATTAAGATGACCGGATCAGTTTCAAACTCTAATGCAAATTCTTGGAGTCTACCCAGCGGTTTTGTCACATCGGCTTTGTAGTTTAAGTATTGCCGCAAGTGATTTAGATCTAAGAACGTTAGCGTTTCAAGTTCGGGCAGAAAGTCGAGCCGATCGCGCCCTGAGGTGAGCATAAGCTGGTTGAGCCGTCCGACGGTAATCGGCACGTCTCCGCATTGTCCGTCTTGGAATTGTTGCATCAGTCCAAGGAGCGCATCCTGGCCTCGATCGAGCATATCGTGAGTCAGAAGCAGCGTCACAATCGGTCGTCCCAACTGTCGCCAATGCCGATGAATGTAGGCGAGTTCGCTCTTAATGGTAGACACAAGAAAGTGATAATCCAGGGTTAGATAAAACTTTTGTTCGTCTAGAAATGCAGGCAGAAACACCATGGTCCGATCGCGAATTTGAAACACCTTTGAAGTGGTTAAGCTGCGCATCATCCGCATCGGACGACCGGACAGCCCCAGCTTTTCATTGATCCCCAACTGCGTATAGACCAGCGCCAAATCTCGCGCCGGACGCACCTGAACGGGTTCCACTTGAGATTGAGTTTGGGTGGGAATGTTGTAGGCGGCGAGGCGGGACTGGAGGGCTTCATCTTCGGCCAGCAGCGCAATTTGTACTGTGGCTTTGCGGACGTAGCCGATGCGAGTGTGAGTGTTGAGCGGATCGATGTCGGCAGTGGTCAACACTTCTTCGTTCAACATTTGCGCAAGATAGTACAAGCTCTGCGCCCAGACGAGCGGCAAGTTGTCATTGGGCAACCGAGTCTGACTCTTCGGTTCGGCTTTCTCAGCCTCGATCGCCCCATCTGGTATGTAGTACACTTCAGGCAATAGCTGAATGCCATCGCGTTCGATCGCCACTTCATCGAGCTTATTTAAATAAAACTCCGCTTGAGTTCGATCGCCTCGGAAAATCCCATCTAGGGCCAGATAGGTAAAAAATAGCGGCCATTCGCACTCAATATGTTCAAAAGCTTTCAGTTCAGTCGGTTCATAGTGCAATCGACTCCCATCTTCCACCACCGTCTGATGTCCATCGCGCAGAAACCGGATGCAGCCATGCTTTCCCTGTAATCGATCGATAATCTTCTGGCGAGTCCGTTCTACGAGGTCCGGATCTTCAATGGCAAAGGCCGGGTAGCTAATCACACTCAGCAACGCCGAATCCACTTCCTTCGACATGGATTCACGCGGCAACAGCGCCTTCAACGTCATCCGGCACCGGGCAATCTCATCGGGCAGCACATGAATCACCGACGCCTTCGATCCCTTGGTCCCAAAGAGATTTAGGCCACTCATGGCTTCTAGGGCCGCTTTTGCCATACCGATCGAACTTGCATTTAGCTCCACGCCGCCATGGTTAATTTTATTCCCCCGTTCCCAAATCCCATAATCCGGTGTCCGGTAAGCGCGCCCGATGTAATAGACCAAGTTTTGAACAAAGTCCACTTCATCTTGCGTGAATACAATTGACAACCCCGAAGTCGTCATCTGCGCCAACATCACTAAAAACAGCGACGTCGCATCAATTTGCAAGTGTCCCCAGCCATCATCCGGCACTACAGTGTCGCCTGTTGTCGTGCTGTACTTGGCGTGCAGCGCATCTTGGGGCATCTGGTTCTGTTTAAATTTCTCAACCTTGTGCGCCTGCCGCATCATAGAAAACAGCAGCCCGCGCATGAGTTTCACAACCGAATGTTCCAACGCATAGGTCCGCCCTTGGTCTACATCCGTCTTCCGGTAAGCCAACGCCAGCCCCCACACCGCCAAAATGCTATAGACATTATCGCGGACCCAGGCGTCGGTGTAGTCGCCATGATCGTTGATGGCGGTACTGGCGGGAAGCAGGCCCGTGATGGGGTTTTGCCTGGAAAGGATAACCGTGTTGACCTCGTGGTAGAAGCGATCGAGACGGGATTCCAGATTCTGCGTGACCATAGGGTTATGAAGGCAAGATATAAAGTGAACAACTAGAGCCGCTTTGAACTTAAGGTTTTAGCTTCAGGGTCTTAATTTTAAAGCCGTTCTAGTTTAGCGTGCCGAACCCGATCGATTTTGTTCACTGCTCTAGGTTCGCGAATTTAGGGTTGTATTTCTAGCCTAAGCAAACGTGTTGAAAGAGGCGATAGACCCATGACCCGAGAACGACAAAAATCCTGCGATCGCTGTAACCAAATTGCAACGCCTCTATTTCGCTGTCAATGGGATGCCTCGAAGGACTGGCAACTGATCTGTCAAGCGTGCTGCGATCGCGTTAGCTCAGACAATCCGCTATATCGCTACGGAGGCACCTGGAAAGCCAAAAAACGGCATTAATCCCGCATGATAAAGCTATGCTGGACTCAATTGTATCGTGTGATTTTTCTCTATGACTAAGCGACAAAATATTTCAACGGGATCGAAGTGGGAACCGATTATTGGGTATTCCCGCGCTGTGCGGGTCGGGCAGTCGGTTCATGTGTCGGGAACCACGGCCTCGGGAGCGGATGGAAACCTGGTAGGCGTGGGCGATCCCTATGCGCAGACGGTCCAAATTTTAAAAAACATTGAGGCGGCGTTGTCTCAAGCGGGGGCCAGTGCCAAAGATGTCGTGCGCACCCGCATCTATCTCACCAATATCGACCAGTGGCAGGACGTTGCAAAAGCCCACGGAGAAGTCTTCGGGGACATCCGTCCGGCAACTGTAATTTTGGAAGTTAGTCGGTTGATTTCGCCCGAGATGCTGGTGGAGATTGAGGCCGAAGCGATCGTCATTTAGATCTGAGAACCCTAGTGTGGCGCGGCGTAAATCAGACCTGTATCAAAATCGGTTAGGTTTGGGGCACGGCATGGCCATGCCCCTACAGGCTCTTAAACCCGGAGCTGTAGGGGCATGGATTGCCGTGACCCAAACCCAATGAGGAGGATGGCTATACCCCCACCAAATCGCTTCTTCCTGCTTCAATCAAGGCCCGATCGCGGATTCGACAGGAATCACACACGCCGCACGGCACGTCGCCACCTTGATAACAGGACCACGTTAACTCGATCGGTACGCCCAACCGCAACGCCCGATGCACAATATCCACTTTAGAATCCATGACCAGCGGCGCAACGAGTCTCGGCGCATGGCCTTCAATGCCTGCCTTCGAGGACAATTGCGCTAATGCCTGAAACGCCGCAAGATACTCCGGGCGACAATCGGGATATCCCGAATAATCCACGGCATTAATGCCCAAATAAATAGCCTCGGCCTGTTTCGCTTCCGCCAACGAAAGAGCGATCGAAATAAACACCGTATTTCGCCCTGGCACATAGGTCGAAGGAATCACATCGATCGCGGTCTCCTCAATCGGCACGGCGATCGACGCATCCGTCAGCGACGATCCACCCCACTGGGACAGATTCACGTCCAACAGATGATGCTCTTGAATTTTTAATGCCTGAACGATCGCCTTAGCAGCCTCCAGTTCGCGTTCATGCCGCTGACCATAAAATAGCGACAGTGCAATAACGTCGTACCCATCCACCTGAGCCTGAGCCGCCACCGTCGCCGAATCCAATCCACCGGACAATAAAACCACTGCTTTTTTCTGACTCATGCGACTCATCCTTAAAGTTCAGCATCCAACACCAACTGCTCCCCATCCCTCGCCTCACGCTCCAACAAAATCCGCTCCACGTCCGATCGCATATACATCAGCGTAGCGCTCCGGCTCGACTTGCGCACTTTAATATCCGCCGCCTCAAAAATCGCATGAATCTCCCGCATCCGACACCCAAACATCACCGCAGCGTCACGATCGGTCAGCCACTGTTTCCCAAATCGCTTTAGCAACGGTTCATCCGGCGTATCTAATAGCTCCATCAACAATCGCTCCAGCAACAGCCAGCACGCCATGGTATCGGCTTCGGCGCGATGAGATGGGCCAACGTCAAAACGGAAATGTCTCACTAGATTAGGCAAACTGCGGGACGGTAAATCCGGCAGCATCAACCGCGAAAAAATCACCGTACAAAGCCGATCGATCGGGTCTTTTGTAAACTCAATGCCGCAACCCAATAGCTCCGCCTGCATGAATGGGTAATCAAAATCAATATTATGGCAGGTCAACACGCCCTGATTCAGCAGCGGAAAATACTCCCGCCATACCGATTCCGCATCCGGAGCCGAATCCACCATGCGCTGAGTGATGCCTGTAAACCGCGTGATGTTTTCAGGCACTTCGGTGTAGGAGTTGATCAACGTCGTGTGCTGCGATCGGACCCCATCCCGCAAACTCGCGCAAATCACCGAGATTTCCGTCGCCCGAGCCATAGGCGGCTTGAACCCCGTCGTTTCAAGATCCGAAATCACCAAATCTCGATGCTCTAAGCCCCGATAAAAGGCCAACAGTTCAGTCGATCGCATCACGCTTTAGATACCCTTAAATGATCACTAGTACTGCGCGGCGGAAGTAAGACCTTGATCTTTTCTCCGTTGGGTTTAGGACACGGCATGGCCATGTCCCTACATTCTCTGTAACCCGGATCTGTAGGGGCATGGCTCGCCGTGCCCCAAACCCAACGAGGAGAAATTGAATCACTGGATTATTTAAGCCGCAGACCGCTAGAACAAATTAAATCGCTGCAATGCCAGTTCCACCGCCTTCGGGAAAACCTTATGCAGACTCACTTTATCCTTAAACAGCACCCGGCTATCAGTCGGCACATCAAAGGGAAAATGTCCGCCCATCTCCGATCGTTCCATCTGAGCTAAGACAATCTGCTCCGATCGCTTACACAACAACGCATAGCCCATCTCTACGCAGACCTGAGGACTGGGAATGAGCTGCGGCGGAGTGGCGTCAATTTGCGCAATGCTTGTCCCATCGGCAATGTACATCAGGCTTTTACGAATCGATCGCAAAAGCGGACTGTTCAGCTTCACCGGACCCTCATTCAACCGATGAGACTCCTTCAGGGCAACCTGTACCCGAGCCTTCTTGTTCATGCTCTCAATCATCGATCGTAGCTCGTCCCGCAGCAGTTCACTGGACTCCGCATACGCCTGCTGGTAGGAGAAGAAAATCACAGGCTCAAGATGGGCCAGCACATCCTGCTTCGTAAAATAAATCTCATGGCTACTGAGGTCAATGTTGGCAATAGCATAGCCGCCGCTGCCCTCAATGTAAAACTCAACGGGATCGCCCTCTAGATAGCGCTGGAACCAAGCCGATTCCTGTACCACCTCCGACTCATCCAGAAAATCCGCCCGCAGCGCAGATTTCAGCAAACTATTCTTACTCAGCCGCAAATCGTACGGACGCTTCTGAAGCTGCTTAATAGGCTCATATTCTTCGATGTACCAAGCCTTAAGCGAAATAATTGCCATATCTCTGCCTCGTGGGACTCCAGATCAGGTTTTCGACATTTCCCGACATTTTATCCAGAGAATCGGGAGTTGACACAAAACCATCATAGTACTTATGATCTAGTAGTCGCAACTTAGAGATCAAATCATCGTGTCAACTTGCTTCAACCTCTTGCTTCAACTCACCGCACCCACTCCTTCCTGAGCGCCTACCGCGAACGACCCAATGCATCCACTTTGTCAGATTGAGCATCTGCTTTGGGATCCGTCGCTCGATCGTCAAAGATGATCGCCTTTTGGGTCGGATCCACCATGTGAGTTTGTTCTTGTAGAATCGACTTCACTTGGCTGGAATCAAAATTGCGTCCGAAGTCTGATTGGAGCAGCCCAACCCGAATCTCTGTTTTTTGGACTTCGCCTTGGACTTCCTGAAGCTTCTGCGTTTGGGCCGATCGGTAGGGCAACAGATGCACCAACGTCGTCAGCGCCACGATCGAAACCCCAAGATTGACGCCCACTTTCATCAAAGACTCCACCGCCATCGATCGATGCTGTTGGAGCGTTCGAGTGTGATGAGACGGTGAGAGCTTGCGTTGAGAGCGGCCTCGCCCAGACGGTCTAGGTGACTGCCGAGGTGATGACGGCGTTCCATGACGCTCTGGGCGGCGCATGGGTTCATTTTGAGTGTGTCGAAGTGCGTTCATAGAGTCAAACTGTGTCCTTATCGATAGCGCATGTGCGATCGGTGGTCCAATCTAGGCGTATCCAAACTCTTGAATATCCAATCTCAAAATCCCGACCAAATACACGCTTGACGAATCTAGCATGACTTCTTAAGGAAAATGAGACCCCGCTCCACCTGGATGATTCAAAAACCCTAGAATGAACTGGGGATCAGGGGCGGTGCCTAACGTTCATAACCTAAACCACTCGATCGCATCAGTGAGTAGATGTCATGATGCCTGACTAGGAAAGCAAATTTCTCTCTTCAGATCATCGGTAGATCTACGCGATTTTCGCCCAAAAAGTCAAAATCCGTCCCGATACTATAGCCGAGGTCTCAAACATCGGATCATTCAACGCACAAAGTGCTCGATCTCGCTGTCTCGACCTCAAAAAAATTGGGCAGGCCATCTAAATACGATCCCTAAAGACCTGCTGACGACCCGCCCAATCATTCAATGTAAAATCCTAAACTGTAAAGTCCTAGGCCGTAGAATCCTGAGATTGAAGGCACAAACCCCTCAAATCTCAGCCTCTATGCTTAGTTCTTGTACAATTCCGTCGAGAGACGAAGGGCAAAGAAACCGGGAATCAGCGCGAAAAGCAGCGCTATCATTACTTGTGAATCAGTCATTTCCAAACTCCTAATCAGCGATTTAAGGAAAGGTTCCGAATCTCTGATTAAACCTCAGAACCTAGACCTAGGGGAAAGCCTTCGTAACAAAAGGCAAGACTTCCCCGCCCAAAGATCCCGATCGTCATCCCTTCTCAATTCCCAATTCTCAATTCCCAATTTCCCGCCTACGGTCTTCCTTACTGACGAAGCCGTTGAGCAGTGGTAAGCTAGTGCCTTACTATAGCGAGTCCATAAAGACAACCGATCGATGCTGGAAGCCTTAAATCTCCCTGATACATTTACACCGCAGACCTTTCTGATTCTTCCGGTTCTGGTCGCCCTAGAAGCTGTCCTCTCCGCTGACAATGCGATCGCACTAGCGGCGCTGACCAGGGGCCTGCGAGATCCGAAACTAGAGCAGCAAGCCCTAAACATTGGGTTGATTTTGGCCTATGTTCTTCGCATGGGACTGATTCTCGTCGCGTCCCAAGTCGTTAACCAATGGCAGTTTGAGCTGGCGGGTGCATTCTACCTACTGTGGCTGGTGTATCAGCACTTTACGTCAGAAGAAGATGAAGACGGTGAACATTCAGAGCCTCGATTTGCAAGTCTTTGGCAAGCCATTCCAACGATCGCACTGACGGATCTGGCTTTCTCCTTAGATAGTGTCACTACAGCGATCGCGGTGTCCAATGAAACGTGGCTCGTGCTCCTAGGCGGGACGATCGGCATTATTGCGCTGCGGTTCATGACGGGGCTATTTATGAAGTGGCTGGGTGAGTACGCACGCCTAGAGGATGCTGGGTACGTCACGGTCGCTCTGGTCGGCTTTCGGCTGCTGCTGCGGGTGTTTAATGACAGCCTAGTGCCCCCAGAATGGGTGATGATTAGCGCGATCGCAGTTATCTTTGCTTGGGGATTTTCTAAAAAAAATGAAGGAAATCCTGAAGTCCCCGATGGTGTAGTCAGCAGTGGTTTAGCAAGCAGTGGAGCAGGGGTTGAAGCTCCAACTGAATCTCCGGCTGAGAGAGTCAGTGAAATTGTTGCTAAAGAGTAGAGGTCAAACTCTAGTCGTCTGCGGCTTAAATAACCCAGCGATTCGACTCCTCGTTAGGTCTTGGGCATTGCCAGCCATGCCCCTACAGATCTATCTTTTCAGAGAATGTAGGGGTTTGGCTCGCCGAACCCCAAACCCAACGAAGAAACTCCCAAAAATTCTACTCAGTAATCCAAGGATTCATCGTAGGAGTCCAGTTGACGAGTTCTTCAGACTTGAACCACAGCGCAATCTCGGCTTGTGCCGTTTCGATCGCATCTGAACCATGGATCAAATTGCGACCAATATTCGCCCCAAAGTCACCCCGAATGGTTCCGGGTTCTGACATGAGAGGATTGGTTGCGCCAATGAGTTTGCGACCGGAAGCCACAATGCCGTCTCCTTCAAGCACCATGGCTACCACTGGACCCGAGGTGATGAATTCCACCAGTGCGGGGAAAAACGGACGGTCTTTGTGAACGGCGTAATGCTGCTCGGCAAGATCTTTGCTGACGCTCATGAACTTCAGAGCGACTAGCTTAAATCCCTTCTTCTCAAAGCGACCGATGATTTCAGACACAAGCTTGCGCTGAACGCCATCAGGCTTAATGGCGATAAATGTTCTTTCCATAACAGGGGTTCCCAAGCTTAGAGCGTATTTTCCACTCACCAGATTACCAGCAATTTCCCAAAAACTCACCTCTCAAACTAGTCCCTCCCTTGGGCAAATGCGATAGACTAATTCACTCAGATGATCATTATAGGGTTTTGGGAGATTGGACGATTATGGTAGGACGTGCAACACAGAAGGGGACTAGCAACCCGGAATTGGATCATAAAACGGCACAAGGTTTCGTCGCGATCGATTCCTCCGAGAGTAAAGTAAACCACTCCTCATCAGTAGCACCTCAGTCTTTACCTGCATCGTCACCCGCCACCAACCGCATGAAACCGACCAAATCCAAAGACTTCCCCGTTTACGATTCACAGAAGGGCACGATTCCTGAGGTGAGTTCGTGGAGCATTGAGCAAAGTGAAGAGCTATACCGCATTTCAGGCTGGGGCGATCCGTATTTTTCGATTAATGACGTGGGCCATGTCACGGTCTCGCCAAAGGGATTGCGAGGCGGATCGCTCGATCTGTTTGACGTGGTGAATTCACTCAAGGGACGAAACCTCGAACTTCCGCTGCTGATCCGGTTCTCTGACATTCTCGAAGATCGCATCGAACGTTTGAATGCCTGTTTCGCGAAGGCGATCGCCCGTTACAGCTATGCCGGAAAATATCGCGGGGTCTTCCCGGTGAAGTGCAATCAGCAGCGTCACTTCGTCCAAAAACTAGTCGAATTTGGGAAGCCCCACCAGTTTGGTCTCGAAGCCGGATCGAAACCGGAGCTGCTAATTGCCCTAGCGTCGCTTAACACCAGTGACTCGCTGATCATCTGCAATGGCTATAAGGACCGTGAATACATCGAGACCGCGATGTTAGCCCAGAAGCTCGGACAGACGGCGATCGTGGTGATGGAGCAGGTAGAGGAGGTCGAGCAGGTGATTGCGGCGAGTCAGCGTCTGGGCATCAAACCGGTGATTGGGCTGCGGGCGAAACTCTGTGCGAAGGGTATGGGCCGTTGGGGAACATCAGCGGGCGATCGGGCGAAGTTTGGGCTGACGATTCCGGAGATTTTGGCGGCGATCGAGAAGTTGCGCAAAGCAGATCTGCTGGATTCGCTTCAGTTGTTACACTTCCACATCGGGTCACAGATTTCGTCTATTAGCGTCTTGAAAGATGCATTTCGGGAGGCGGGGCAAATCTACGTCGAGCTATCCCGGCTGGGCGCAAATATGAAGTATCTCGACGTGGGCGGCGGGTTGGGCGTTGACTATGATGGGTCCAAAACAACCTATGTAGCATCCAAGAATTACAATATGCAAAACTACGCCAATGATGTTGTAGCGGCCATTAAAGATGCCTGTACCCAAGCCAAGCTTCAAGTCCCTACGTTGATTAGTGAAAGTGGTCGGGCGATCGCCTCTCATCAGTCGGTGTTGGTGTTTGATATCTTGGGATCGAGCGATGTGATTGAAAATCATGTGGAGCCGTTGACGGGCGATGAACATCTCATTATCCGAAATCTACATGAGACCTATGATTCGATTTCGCCGGACAATCTCCAAGAACCGTTCAATGATGCTGAACAATTCAAGGATGAAGCGATTAGTCTATTTGGCTTCGGGTATCTGAGTTTGCCTGAACGCGCACAGGCGGAGAAGCTGTTCTGGTCCTGTTGCCACAAGATTCAGGACTATCTGCATCAAATGGATTTTGTGCCGGAGGAACTGACGGATCTAGAGACGGTGATGGCGTCAATTTACTATATGAATCTGTCGGTCTTTCAATCAGCTCCTGATAGCTGGGCGATCGATCAGCTTTTCCCCATCATGCCCATCCACCGTCTGAATGAAGAACCCGTAAAACGGGCAACGCTTGCGGATTTGACCTGTGATAGTGATGGGAAGATCGATCGATTTATCGACATCCGAGGCGTGAAGTCTCTGCTCGAAGTTCACCCACTCAAATCAACCGAACCCTATTATTTAGGGATGTTTTTGAATGGGGCGTATCAAGAAATTATGGGCAACCTGCACAATCTCTTTGGCGACACCAATACTGTTCATATTCAGCTTACGCCCAAGGGTTATGAGATTGAACATGTGGTGAAGGGTGACACGATGAAAGAGGTGTTGGGCTATGTGCAATATGACTCTGAAGATTTGCTAGAGAGTATGCGCAAACGGACTGAAGTTGCGATGGAAAATGGTCAGATCACCCTAGAGGAATCGCAAATTTTATTGCAACATTACGAACGATGTCTGAGTGGCTATACTTATTTATCGTCAATGTAGTTAAGTTGGAAGTTGGCATTTACTAGGAGCATAAAAATGAGTATTTCCCTAGATCTTCCACTGGAGCTAGAGAATGAGTTATCCACGGAAGCTTCAAAGCTCAACTTACCCTTGTCCGGATATATTCTCCAGGTTTTATCCGTCAGACCACCCGTTCTCAGCGATTCTCCTAGAACGGGCGCAGAACTTGTTGCTTACTGGCAAGCTGAAGGTGTCATCAATTCGCGACCCGATATCATCGATCGCCAAGTCCATGCGCGACATCTGCGGCATGAGGCTGAAACACGATCGTAGGCATAGAGAAGATTAATGTATTTGTTAGTCATCAAACATGAAGGGAGATACATGGAATCGATCGGGGCATCTCACTAAACCAGGGTGTTGTGCGGAAAGTGTCGGGGTATCCATCCAAATCAGGATGATATTCAGAATGCTTCTGTGTACTAAATAGTTGTGCCGCTAGTTCCAATGTTGAGTCGGTTCGTCAAATTAGCTGGTTTGGGTAAAAGAGGCAGCAAGATTGGATTTAGATATTTGTCATGAGATTGTTGATGCGCGTGATTATGGAGTTGTTCACTGCAATTTGATTAAGATAGAGTGGCTGACGTTAGAAGAATTAGTGCCAAAGTTTGATTTACTGTTTTCGCCTCAGACTTATCGAGAAATTGAAAGAGAGAAAGCCAAGAAAGTGACTGAGTTTGTTCTTCAGTATGATTTAGCCTATGACTCAGAGATCATGAATAGCTTGCAGGCTGAGGATTTGGCAAGTCGGTTTCTAGCATATTTTGAAGATGAAGAATCTCAGTATTACACGAATGGTGATTGGTATAAAGAACCACCGAGAAGAGGCTGGACTCCGGCGACGACTGCAACGTTTGATGCCGGAATTCTAGTCGTGGGGCGATCTCGTGCAGGATGTCTTTGGGTGGAGGATGAAGACTAAGAGATGGAGATTTGCGAAGGTTGATGGTAGCGATGCTGCACAACAACTCGGAGGCAGCGGACTCACAGGATTGATTTATAGTAGGCGTAATGTGGCTTCGAGCCGCTGATCCGAAACGTTAGACCGACTATCCACTCATCGATCGATCCTTCAAGCTAAAATTGACTTGTCAAATCGCAGTGAGGGCAAATCCTATGGCAGTCCGACAACCCCGATATAGTAAAGAAGAGTTTGCCCAGCGTGGCGATGCACTTTATGAGTCAGAGGTGCGATCGCAAGTCGAAGAAGGCAACTACGGCAAGATTGTCGCGATCGATATCGAGACTGGAGCCTTTGAAGTTGCGGATGATATTTTACCTGCCACCGATCGGCTGTTCAATCGTCTCCCCGATGCCCAGCCTTGGATCATCCGCATTGGACACCGAGTTGTACACCGTTTTGGTTCACGGAGCCTCAAAAAATCCGTATGATGCAAGGTGTAGTGAATCCAAGCTGTGAAGCGACGATTTCCCTGGTTATTAGCAACAAAAATCGTCAAACAAAACTGATTGATGCTGTCATTGATACGGGTTACACAGGCTTCTTGAGCTTGCCGCGTGAAATTATCATCGCCTTGAATCTGCCTTGGACAGGGATCGATCGGGGGACATTGGGCGATGGCAGCGAAGTCACATTTGAGGTATATGCTGCGACAGTTATATGGGACGGTGAATACCGTGATATTCCCGTTAACGAAGCTGAGACTGATCCCTTAGTGGGCATGAACTTACTCTACGGCTACGATTTGCAGATTCAAGCTGTGGAAGGTGGTCGCGTTACAATCAAGACTCTGAATGAAGTCGGCTGAGCACGGTCTAACAATCCGATTGGAGAGGGCTGAACATAGGTCTGGACTGGAAGCAGAAATTGTTTAAGGTTTTCCAGTCATAATCTTAAAATCCGATCGAAGATCAAGTGCGCCATTTCCAGTTTGCTACAGAGTGGAATCAGGAATTGGTTGCCTGCCCGATCGCACCACATCGCCTGGTTGTCATCACTGCCAAATCCACCTTGAGCTTGATCTATTGGGTTAGCGACGATCGCGTCTAAGCCTTTACGCTGCATTTTTTCCAACGCTGGCGTGACGTAATCTCCAGTTTGGGCTGCAAAGCCGATGAGTTTTTGGTGGGGTTGTTTGAGTTTGGAGAGTCCGGCAACGATATCGGGGACGTGTTCTAGCGCTAGAGATAAGGAGAGTTCAGATTTGGGGCGTTTGTAAGAGATTTTTTCAGTAGGTCTGAGGTCGGCGACGGC
Source organism: Synechococcales cyanobacterium (assembly GCA_043764895.1). Taxonomy (GTDB): domain Bacteria; phylum Cyanobacteriota; class Cyanobacteriia; order Leptolyngbyales; family Leptolyngbyaceae; genus JAAFJU01. Next base: position 15,699 of record JAYUJY010000060.1, read on the forward strand.
GGCGCACATGATGATCCAATCGTGATCGGGCAGGTGCGATCGCAGGGCTATTTCCATTTCGGCAGCGCTGGGGGTATAGATAGATCGGACACCACGAGGAATTTCGGGCAGGGTGGCGTGGACTAGGGTAACTTCAGCGCCCCGATCGCGCGCGGCGAAGGCTAATGCAAGCCCCATTTTCCCGGTGGACGGATTGCCAATAAACCGGACGGGATCCATGAATTCTTGAGTTCCCCCGGCGCTAATGAGCACGCGTTTCCCCAGGAGATCCCGCACGCCGTTCATGTACAACATCGATCGAATCTGCACCAAAAGTTCCTCCGGTTCGGCCATGCGTCCGGTCCCAATGCGATCGCAGGCGAGTAATCCGTCTACGGGGTCCGCTGAATGGTAGCGATCGTCTTCTCGCAGCATCGTCCAATTTCGCTGCACAGATTTCTGTTCCCACATGTCTGTATTCATCGCAGGAGCTAATAAAATCGGGCACCGCGAAGCTAGAACCGTGTTGGTTAAAAGATTGTCTGCCAGACCATGGGTGAGTTTTGCCAAGGTGTTGGCCGTTAGGGGCGCGAGGATGAAGAGTTCTGCCCATTCGCCTAGCTCAATGTGTAATGGCTTCCCCTGTTCAGCCTGCCAAAAATCACGATCGGTGTAGGCCCGATGCCGACTCAACGTTGCGAAAGTTAGTGCGGTGACAAACTGCTCAGCAGATGCAGTGAGAATGACCCGAACCTCAGCCCCAGCTTTGGCTAAAGAGGAAACGATCGTCGCAACCTTATAGGCCGCAATCCCGCCGCCCACACCCACTAAAATACGCCGTCCACACAACATAAACGCTTAATCTCTATTTATCCTAATCTGTTCCCATCCGGTTCCCCCTTTCATAAGGGGGTTAGGGGGATCGGGGCAGACTGAACTACGACTCGTCAAACGCTTCCATATCCAGCAAATAATAATAGTGCTCCACCAACTCAGGCCGCTGAAACGCGATCGCCCGTAGCAAGTGCCAATCCTTCAGACCCTCAAAGGCGCTCGGGTAATCGTCTTGTTCAAGCCGAGCCGCGAGTTCAGACACTTGTTCTTGAGTCAGCGCTGCCACATCTAATTCTTCGATTGTTAAGGTCGCCATGTCTCTCACCTCGGTTAAGTCGCTACTTAGCATGATACGTCGGGTTGATCAGGTTTCGGCACAATATGAAAGAAGTTTTAATCTCTTCATCCAATTTACATCCCTACATCCGATCGAGCGTCTGTATTCCCAAGAGTCCCAGGCCCAGCTTCAACGATCGCGCCGTCAGGTCACACAGCATCAGCCGAGATTCTTTCACGTTACCCTCGGCCTTCAATACCGGGCAGGCGTCATAGAAGGTGTTGAATTTTTGGCTGAGTTCAAAGAGATAAAGGCAGAGGCGGTTGGGGAGGAGTTCGGTGCCGACGGCTGCTATGGCATCTTCAAGCTGCAAGAGATGCTTCGCCAGCATGAGTTCCGCGTCTTCATGGAGCTGAAGGGTGGGCGTGAGGGTTGAAAAGTCGATGTTGCCCTTGCGGCTGATGCTCTGGACTCGGGCATAGGCGTAGATCAAGTAGGGCGCGGTGTTGCCTTTGTCGGCCAGCATTTTGTCATAGCTAAAAACATAGTTACTCGTGCGATTTTGGCTCAGATCGGCGTACTTGACGGCGCTCAGTCCGGCTACAGTGGCAACGTTTGTTTTGAACTCGGGCGATTCAGTGCGATCTTCTTCTGCAATTCGCGCCTCTAAAATGGCACCGAAGCGATCGACTGATTCATCCAGCAAATCTCTTAAACGCACCGTATCACCCGATCGGGTTTTGAGTTTCTTGCCATCTTCGCCCTGTACCAGTCCGAAGGGAACATGGGTAATCTCGACCGTTTCAGGAATCCAGTTCGCCTTCCGGGCCACTTGGAACACCTGCGCAAAATGATCGCTTTGACCGGAGTCTGTAACGTAAATAATGCGTTGCGCTTTGTCTTCAGTAATGCGATACCGAAGTGCTGCCAAATCCGTTGTAGCGTAGTTGAATCCACCGTCTGATTTCTGGACGATAAGCGGCATCGGCTGACCTTCCCGGTTTGTAAATCCATCGATGAACACGCATTGCGCACCGTGATCTTCCACCAGGATTCCAGCGACTTTCAAATCTGTCACCACCGCCGAAAGATAGGGATTGTAAAACGATTCACCGCGTTCATTAACGTGAATGCTCAGCACATCGTAAATGATCTGGAATTCTTTTCGAGACTGTTCACAGAGCAGCCTCCACGCTTTTAAAGTCTCAGGCGAACCGGATTGAAGGTTGACCACTTCGTTGCGCGCAGTGATTTGAAAGTCAGGGTCTTCGTCAAACCGCGCTTTTGCTTTCTTATAAAACGCAACGAGATCTCCAAGATCGATCGCATCAGCCGTCGTAAGAGCCGCAGGAGCAACTTCTCGCAAATACGTAATCAACATCCCAAACTGAGTCCCCCAATCGCCGACATGGTTCAGCCGCAACACCTCATGACCTTGGAACTCTAAAATCCGGGCAATACAATCGCCAATAATGGTCGATCGCAGATGGCCAACATGCATCTCTTTTGCAATATTTGGACTGGAGAAATCGACAATAATTTTTTGGGGATTCTCCGTCAGTGCAATGCCGAGCCGATCGTCGGTCTGACGCAGTTGCAGTTGCGCACTGAGGTAGCTTGCCTTAAATCGTAAATTGATAAAACCTGGACCTGCAAGTTCTGGGGTTTCAAACATATCCCCCGATTCAAACTGATCCACGATCGCCTGAGCAACTTGCCGGGGCGGTTGGCCTAATTTTTTCGAGAGTGACAGGGCGAGATTGGATTGATAGTCGCCAAATTTCGGATTATTCGTCGCGGCCAGCATGGGATTCGTCCCCGCAAAGTCTTCCCCAAACGCAGCGACAAGAGCCTGTTGGAGACGGAGGGTAATCTGGGCGACGATGCTCATAGTAAGGGGAGATTATGGGGGTGAAATAGGTCGAAGACTGAGCGCGATCGGGATACTACAAGGATTGCCAGAGGCTTCTTGGAGGTTTTCTAGTGTATCGCATTTCCGTATAGCTTTTGGGAAGGCGTTTAGTATCATAAAGATGCGCCGTTTTATTTTGGCAAAACCCATGTTCCGCACGATTGCTCTCGAAAATCGGACGCTCCGTGACCTGAAAGAAAAGTTTCAGTTGCAGAAGAGTCAGGAGCTAGGATTTTTCTTTGAATGGCAACAGGGTTTACCTGTGATTTCGGAGTGGGAACATCAAAGGCTCGATCGAATTTATGCAATCTATAAAAATTTCAATGAAGATTCTGTTTTAGAAGAAAAGCTGAAGATTACGATCGTTTCTCCCTTGCTAGATTTGGCAGATTTTTTCTTGCCACCGTTTCAATTTAGTGCGGAAGAGCATGTTCACATTTCACTTAGAGACGAAAAGAAAACCTATCGCGGCAAAATTGATCTATTGGTCCTACAAGATCAAATGTGGCTTTTAGTGATTGAGTCAAAGCGGCAGGCATTTTCCCTAAGCGTGGGGATTCCGCAACTACTAACCTATATGCTGTCTCATCAAATCCATCAGCCTGAAGTCAATCCGCTCTACGGCATGGTGACGAATGGAAGTAACTTTGTGTTTTTGAAGATGGTGTTATTGGATGGGGTTCCTGTTTATGCAAAATCCAAAGAGTTTCTATTGGAGGAGCGAGACGATCGCGCTCAAGTTCTTCAGATTCTGAAACAAATTGGTCGATCGATTCAGGCTTAATCATCATCCCAATCCTCCTCGTTCTCCCAATCAATGTCTTTACGGTTCTCGTAATATTGTTCTAGGTCTTCTTGACTGATTGGATTTTCATGGGGATTTGAGAAAAAAGACTTAACGCGGATGTAGCGGCGCAATCCATCTGCTCCAGCATCTTCCCAGGTTGCGGACTTAAAATCTTCGGGAAACGTCTCCGTGACGCCAATCCAGGCTTTGAGCAACACGTCTGCGATGTCATCACTCGGGGCGGCATCGTAAAGGTGCTCTAGTCCCTCCAAAATGTCTATGGTCTGTAACAGTTCGGGGGTGATATCAGGATCTAGCATTCGGGTTTCGGGGTTTGAGGGTAAGAATAATAGTGAGACTTCTCTCCCTACCCTCAATCATACTGATCTAGAAGGGAAGCGCACTCAGATCGGGTTGGACTTTAGCGGGCAGAGACTTGAGGTACGCCAAGAACGCAAACAGCTCGGCTTCAGTTAGCTCGGCGCGGGTGCGTTTGCCGTAGGTGTCTTGGAGATAGCCGCTGCCTTGCTTCTTGGTCCAACCGATCCGATCGATTTCACCACCGATTTGGGCGATCGCATCTGCCAAATCCAGCCCCAAATCCGCAGGCATTACAGTAGCCGTTACAGCCGGAGCCGTAAAGACTGGAGCGGACTCTGGAGTGGGTTCCTCCTCGAAGGTGTACTCGTACTCGCCGCTGTCGCCCTCGAAGGTGACTTCAAAGGATTCGGATTCTACTGAGTCCTCCACGGGAATCTCCATCACGGGGGCTTCTACAACCTCTAGGACAGGAGGCTCGATCGCTATTTCGGCAATGGGTTCAGGAATGGGTTCCGCGACGGGTTCCGCGATCGGCACGAGTTCTAGAACAGCAACGGGCGCTTCAGGCGTGAGGTCGATCGCCACCTCAAGCACTTCAGCGATCGGTGCGGCGGCTTTGGCTTTGCGTTTGGTGCTGGTTTTCGTGATTTTGGGTTCCACTTCCTCCGGCTGGAAAAGGCTCGGCGCGAGGGCTTCGATCGGCTCTAAAGTTTCAGGCGTTGCTTCAAGCACAGCAACTTCAGGCATCACGGCTTGAGCGACGACAGCTTCAGACTTCAGCTCAGGCACCAGCGAAACCGTTGCACTCAAACCTGCACTCAGCCCCGTATTGAGCGTCACGTTGAGCGCATGGTTTAGGGATGGTGTGGTCGATAGGCCGAGGGCTTCTAGGGCGCGGGTACGGGCGCGATCTTCAGCGACTTCGACGGTACTCGCACTCGCAAGAGCCGTAACGATCGAGACGCCTTCAATGTGGACTTTGGCTTGGACCACAAACTGATCGTGGACGACTTGGATCAGATCGGACGACAGACAGCCCGTGGGGTACTGCGATCGAAGGAGTTGCAGCACAGGATGAAGCGCGCGGGCACTGCGGAGTGGATTAAGCCTGTCAAAATTCAGACTCGAATCCGAGGAGCGGGCATCAGACGATAAGGTTTCAGAGGACATAGTGGACTTTGGCGAAGTGGCGACAAGGTTCATGATATTGATTATCTCACAAGGTGGTAGTTCAATTGTACGATCGGCTCAAGAACTTAACATGGGTCTGTCAGGTGGTAGGGACAGGCTTTGATCGATCAATTACGAGTCCCCATAAGGTACATGATCTCGATTCATTTGTGGCATCTTTACAGGCAAAATTTGCAGAATCGCATCAATCTTGTCATGCCCGATCGCCCAGAACTGACGATCGGCGGTCGTTTGCCAGAATTCGGAGGGCCAAGACTATACCTCTGTGGTGGGAAAGTTCTTTAGAATACGCCAGTTCTTTGGGAACGCTTGCTATAGTAGGAAGCCCATAAATAAAATCTTCATCAGCTAGATTTTCCTAAATTAAGCACAAATACGGCTAAATTTCCGAGCCTAGTCGAGCATTCCGCTTTTATTTTTGGATTTAAAACCCCTCCTACAACGTCACCTTTGATAATTTATTCTTGCGGTTAGCGCAATTTTGGCACCATGGTCTTTAGAACTCCCACCGTCTCCAACCCCGAACCCATTCGCATCAACTTCGATCGCCAACTCAAGCGGGTTCAGCATGATGTGCTTCGGATGGGCGCACTCGTAGAGACCTCTTGCCAATTTGCACGACAGGCTCTCTTCGATCGTGAACTGGATGCGGCGGATTTGATTATTCTTCAAGATCGAAAGATAGATGAACTCTATCGCCAAATTGAAGAAGATTGTGTCAATATGATTGCGCTTCAGTCTCCCGTGTCGCAGGATTTACGCTTGCTCAGTGCGATCATGCACCTCGTGCGAGATCTCGAACGCATCGGCGACTATGCCAAAAACCTCGGCGACGTTTCGGTCCGCCTGTTCCCCTATCCCGATTCGCCGCACTTGGATCAGATCAGTATCATGTTCGATCGCTGTCGGGCGTTGCTTGCGGTGAGTCTGAAGGCGCTGTCTGACCTAGATGCAAAAACAGCGGCAGCTATGTATCTACAGGATGATGCCATTGACGCGGACTATGAGCGTCTCTATACGTTGTTCACTCAGAAAAGTGGGATTGTCGGGGTCGTTGAGCCGATCGTCTTGTCGGTGCTGGCGATTCGGCACATTGAGCGCATGGGCGATCACGCAACCAATATTGGAAAGCGGGTTCGATATATTGTTACGGGTGAACGGTAAGGAAAAATCCTCCTAAAACCCAATTATGGGGAAACATGAGGTTACGTTGCCTCCAGAATTTAGGGTTAGAGTCCGATCGCTTGACAGGACACCCCTCAACTGGAACCATAGTCAGGCGATGATAGCCAAGTAACAAGAGTAGAACTATTATTCTCTCTTGCGACAGCCTCAGATTCGTCAACCAACCAACCTTTAACTTCATCTTCAATTTCGGTTGGATGATGCACTGCCTTCTCTCCCTACCCCGAATCTACTGAGGACAAGTCGCCCAACATGGAATTTTCGATCGCTGAACTGCTAGTCAACCTGGACTCTGAAAAACTCGTCGCCCCGAAGACGCTAGAGCAAAAGCTAGAATGCCAAAAGGAATCCGACGTTCGTAAGCTCCAGATCGCCCTAGATGTGCTCGAAAAAATCGGGGTGGTGGAAAAAGAGCGGGGCAAGTATCGTCGCATTGAAGATGAAACGGCGATCGAAGGGAAACTGCGCTGCTCCAGTAAGGGCTTTTGTTTTGCGATTCAGGATTCGGAAGAGTCGGAAGATATCTACATTCGAGAGAGTCAACTTAATAGCGCTTGGAATGGCGATCGGGTGATTGTCAATGTCACCAAAGAAGGCACTCGCCGTCGATCGCCCGAGGGTGAAGTGCGACTGGTCTTAGAGCGATCGAATCCTTCAATTTTGGCGCGACTGAATCGAGTCGATGAGGGTATTTTTCGGGCCGTTCCGTTGGACGATCGGCTGCTGTTTGAAGTGGATCTCGAACCGACGGAATTGGATCTTGAGGGTTCATTAGAGCAGTTGGTGCATGTCGAAGTTCTGCGCTATCCGATCGGGAGCCGTGGTCCTGCCGGACGAGTGGCCAAGCTTTTGGGAACCGATGATGATGCCGATGACATTGATATTGTCTGCTGCAAACATGACTTGACGCCGAACTTTCAGCCCCATGTGATGACGGCAGCCAGTGCGCTCTCAGGCAAAATAGCGAAGACTGAAATCAAACGCCGCGTGGACTTGCGTGGGGTGATGACGATTACGATCAAAGCCCATCCCGGCGATACAGCCGACGACGCGATCACTCTCGAACAGCTCGACGGGGGAAACTGGCAGTTGGGAATTCACATTGCCGATGTGTCTCATTACGTTCAGGCCGGGACGCCGCTCGATCGGGCGGCGCAGAAGCGAGGGATTTCGGTCTATCTCAGCGAACTGGTGATTCCCATGCTGCCCGATGCGCTGACGGAAGAACTGTGTTCGTTGCAGGTCGGGAAAGATCGTCTAGCGGTGTCGGTGCTGCTGACGCTCAACGCCGAGGGCACCGTTCTGGAATATGAACTCCAGCCCACGGTCATCAATGTTGATCACCAGCTCAGCTACGATCAAGCAAAAGCGATTCTAGACAAAGAAAAGTCCAAGGAGTTAAAACCCTTTACGCCGATCGTTGATTTGCTAGAAAATCTAGACAGGTTGAGTCACGCCATCAAAGAACAACGTCGATCGCGCGGTGCCTTCGAACTGAATCTTCCCGAGAAAATCTACGCTCGCGCTGATGGCATTGAAACGCCTGAAGAAGCCGATCGCTATACCTTCAGCAAGTTCCACTACGACGACGAAGGCGCACTCGGGGCCGTGATTGTGTCATCCAGTCTGCCGATTCACTCCATGATCGTCGAACTGATGCTCCTCGCGAACCAAACCGTCGCGCAGCATTTGCAGGCCCTGAAGATTCCGGCAGTGTACCGAGTTCATCCTCAGCCCGATCTGCCAGCGGTTCAAGATCTGATCAAACTCGCCGCAGGGATGGGGTTGGAACTAAAACTGGAGAACGAAGAAGAAGTCACCTCCCAGGATTTCCAAAACTTCACCCAGCAGTTTGCAACGTCAGGTGCCGAGCGCGTCTTGACCTACCTGCTGCTGTCTACGCTGAAGCCTGCTTTCTATAGCACCACCGTGAAGCCGCACTTTGGGTTGTCCTTAGAGCAGGGCTATGTGCATTTCACGTCGCCCGTTCGTCGATATCCAGATTTGCTGATTCACCGGGCGCTGCACGCAATTTTCAACGAGGGCCGCGATCGTAAATCAGCCCGATCGAAGGAAAGCGTGGATATTCGTCACAGTGCCTCCCATGATTTGATCACCTGGAGCGTGCTTCCGGACAAAGTGGGCCAAGAATTGGATGCGTATTTCAACCTCGTGGTCAGCCATCTAAGCGAACGTGAAAAAGTGGCTCAAGATGCTGAGAACGATCTTGAAGGCTTGAAAAAAGCTGAATTGATGCGAGAACGCACGGGCGAAGTTTTCCACGGCGTGATCACGGGCGTGCAGTCCTACGGATTGTTTGTGGAAATCGAGGAGCTTCTAGTCGAAGGATTAGTCCATGTCAGCTCCCTCAAGGATGACTGGTACGAGTTCCGATCGCGCCAACAAATCCTCGTCGGACGGAAGAATCGCAATCAGTTTCGCTTAGGCGATCGCATTGAGGTCCAAGTCAAAAGTGTGGACTATTACCGCCAACAAATCGATTTGCTCGCCGTCAGTGGCGGAACTCATGCAGGTGAGGACTATTTTGAAACGCCTGAAGATGAAGACGATGAAAATGGGGGCGATCGTTTTGACTCTGATGAAGAGTAAACTAGAACAGGGATCAATACGAGTGTTAGCTGTGCTGGGAATTCTGCCATGACTCGTCCGTTAATTTTAGGTGTTTCGGGAGCGTCGGGGCTGATTTATGCCGTCCGCACGCTGAAGCATCTTTTGGCTGCTGATTATGCTGTTGAACTCGTTGCCTCAAAGGCCACCTATATGGTTTGGCTCGAAGAGGAAAATATCAAAATGCCTGCTGATCCCCTTCAGCAGGAGAAGTTTTGGCGGGAAAAAGCAGGCGTTCCGATCGGTGGGAAACTCACCTGTCATCCCTTTAGCAATGTCGGGGCCAATATTGCCAGTGGATCGTTTCGGACCGTTGGGATGCTGGTAATTCCATGCAGCATGAGCACCGTGGGTAAAATAGCAGCAGGTCTCAGTTCAGATTTGCTCCAACGGGCCGCTGATGTGCAGCTCAAGGAAGGGCGAAAGCTCGTCCTCGTTCCCCGCGAAACGCCGTTTAACCTCATCCATCTGCGCAATCTAACAACCCTTGCCGAAGCAGGCGCACGCATCGTTCCCGCGTCTCCCGCCTGGTACCATCATCCTAAAACCATTGACGATCTCGTTGATTTTGTCGTGGCGCGGGCCTTGGATCAGTTGGATATTGATTGCGTTAAAATCGATCGATGGAAGGAACCCCTGTAGGCGTGATGTAGTTTGTCTAATTAAAGAACACTAGGATCAGGGGAGGCCGATCGAGTGGCTCTCATCCAAGAACTATATACCCAGTCGCCAGATGATGACATCACTGATCATGAAATCATGGCGGAAATTAAAGCTGTTCGCCAACAAGTCCGCTAATGATGGTTTTAAGAGTTGTCATTGATACTAATACTTGGACTCGTATTCTGATGAGAGGTCGAGTGTCGTGATCCGAAGGACTTGCCTGTGTTAGCAACTGCGATCGATGGTCGAGCGAGTGTGATTGTTTCTGGAGATGATGACTTGCGGGCGGATGATGACTTGCGGAGGGCAATGGCGGAGTATGGAATCGAGCTTCTTGGCGTGAATTCTTTTTTAGAACGCTTGGGGTAGCAGTTTGGGCGATCGGATTCGGGCGATCGATCGCTAAACCCAGAATATTCGCTATCCTAAGGAGAATTGCTTCAATCGTTCTTCCCTATGCCTGATTTCTCGTCCTATTTAGAGTCTGTGCATCATCATTATGAACAGTGGTGGAGTTTGTATACGTTGACAGATGCGGAGGGACGATCGAAGGCGAAGGCGGTGGTGTTTGATTTTGGGTTGATGGTGCAGACGATCGCACCTAAGTCTGAGCGAATGGAGGGCGATCAATTGAACCGTGAAGAGCCGATCGAACGATTCACGGTTCTTGATGGGTTGCGGAAGTATGCGGAGGAGCATGTTTTGCTGGTGGGTCGTCTTGGTTCTGGCAAATCAACTGCGCTAGCTCGGTTGCTATTAGAAGAAGCCGGAAAAGCCGTTGGCAAAGCCTCACCTTTGGTGAATCGCATCCCGGTTTTAGTTGAACTTCGGTATTGGAATGAAACGGGTGTGTTGGGGTTGATTCAGTCGTTTTTACGATCGCTGCCCACGCAAGTCGGACTAATGCCTGTGGAAGTCGATCGGACAACGCTAGAGGAATTGCTGCGATCGAACAGGTTTTTATTGCTGATCGATGGGTTGAATGAGTTGCCGTCGGAAGTGGCGCGGCAGGATGTGTTGCGGTTTCGGCGGGAGTTTGCGAAGGTGGCGATCGTGTTTACGACGCGGGATTTGAGTTTGGGTGGGGATTTTGGGATTGAGAAGAAGTTGGAAATGCAGCCGTTGACGGAAGCGCAAATGAAGGCGTTTGTGATGGCGTATGTTCCGGAGCAGTCGGAGGTAATGTTGCGGCAGTTGGGTGGGCGATTGCGAGAGTTTGGGTCTACGCCGTTGTTGTTATGGATGTTGTGTGAGGTTTTCAAGCAATCGCCTAATTCACAATTGCCCAGTAATTTAGCTGGAATTTTCCAAATTTTTACCGGGATGTATGAATCTAGTAGCATTCGTAAACATGAAGTTGCTGTACTAAAGGGCGATGTCTCTCCGCTGTCCGATCGACGACTTTGGAAACCTGCACTGAAACATTTAGCAGCAGTAATGATGCAAGGTGAGAAATCAACTGATTTTCGAGTTGTATTGAACAGGACGGAGGCTGAAGAAGTTCTATCCAAGGCTTTCCCACTTGAGAAGTTCCCGGTTCGAGATATTTTGGATGATTTACTGAAGTATCACCTTTTGCAAAATAAGACGCCAGAACAGGTGGAGTTTCGGCACCAGTTGATTCAGGAGTATTATGCGGCGGAGTGGTTGTTGGGGCGGGTGGGTGGTTTGGATGATGCGACGTTGCAGCAGGAGTTTTTGAATTATTTGAAGTGGACGGAGCCTGTAGCGTTGATGTTGGCGTTGGTGGAGGATGAGGCGTTGGCGGTGCGGGTGGTGGAGTTGGCGTTGGCGGTGGATTTGATGTTGGGGGCGCGGTTGGCGGGGGAGGTGCGATCGGATTTGCAGGAGAAGACTGTTGGAAGCACTAGCCGACTCATGGACGATAAGCAACTATCAGATTGGGTAAAGATTAAGCTTCTCGGAGAAACAAGGTCAAAGTTCTCTGCTAAGAGACTTAGAATTTTTTCTGCATCCTCAAAGCACAAGTATGTTTGCTTAGAAGAATTAGCAAAAATTAATTGCGATGAAGTTATCGAATATTTTCTGATCATATTTGATCATACAAGTAGTTTTCATGGCTCTCCTCTCACTACATATTTAGAACAGAACTTCAATTCTTATATAGCTCAGGAACTTGTTCCAAAGTTATTCTCTGATTCGAGTGCTGTTCGGAATAGAGCTAATTCCATATTACAAAAATCTAGCCCTGAAATTCTTTTCCGACAAGTCGCCCGTTTATCAACTCACAAAAATCCTGACATCCGATGTGAAGCCTTAGACATATCTGTTAGTTACGGGTTCGATGCAGATCTTACCGATGAAATCGTATTTAGAGGGCTTGACGACAATGAAATAAATGTAAGAATTTCTGCTGTGATTGCCTTAGGAGAGCTAAAAAACCAACGATTAGCAGATGATCGGCTATGTCGAATAATGACGGAGAATCATGATTTTGATATTAAAGTAGCTGCCGCAGGAGTTTTAGTGAGTAAAGGTAATAGACTCGGCTTATCTTTTCTATTGAGTGCCTTAGAAGATCCTCGACCAGAAGTTACAATTTATGTGCTTCAGTCATTGGGAAATCTACCTTGTGGTGAACTAATTGGAGTTATTATTCCACTACTTAATATCTCTAACAATGTTACCAAAGAGGTCTCAGATCAAGCAGAAATGACTCTGTTAAATATTGGAAAATCTACTTCTAGTCAATTCTTGATAAACCATTTAGATAATCTGTCTATAGAAAATCAAGAGACTATTTTCTATCTTATAGGACTCATTGCTGATGCACCTGCATTAAGAAGACTCATGGAAGAAAGTTATAATACTGATAGTCAGAGACGTTCCCAGATTGCTCGTCGTTTGGGTCGATGGAAAAATAAAAAGGTTCAGAGAAGACTCTTAGATTTGATGCAAGATCCAAATAAAGATGTGCGTGAGTCTTCTTGGATATCTATCAGTAAAATTAATAGTCTAGAATTATTCTATGAAATTTCAAATAATCAAGAAATTGATTCTTTATTTAGATTCTCAGCGAAACTTGCACTAAAAGGTGATACTCCCCAAGACCTAATCAATAGAATTGCTATTAGCATTGAAAATTCTGAAGATGCAATCCACCATTTAATTCAGAAGTTTTTGGAAAGTTCTGACAGTTCAATAGATTTGAAATATATTGTTGAAAAACTGATCGAAATTAAGGGTAGTCAAGCCGCTCATGTCCTCCCCACCCTCCTTACCTTACTTTCTACTGAATTTGGAGAACAGGCTTTTCGTGCTATTCAAGGTATCCAAAAAAACTGCACATTCTACAACTACGAAATCTACCAACAAGCAGAACTCAGGAAAGCCGATCGCACCTCTCTCGAAGGCGATCGAGGCGATTCGACCTTTGCTACAATGGCAGAACAAGTTAGCGCGATCGATCGGAGAACCCAAAAAATGGCAGAACAACCCAGCACCATCAGCATTTCCGGCGGTACCTTCAACGGACCCGTCAACCTCGCATCCAACCAAGGTCATCAACCCACCACCATCACCGACACCCAAAATAACTACTTCGGCACCGACGAAGCGCTCCAAAAACAAATCACCGATCTCCAAACCTTCATCGCAGAACTTGAAGCTCAACACCCAAACATCCAAACCGAAGAACAAGCCAATCAACTCGTTCAGCAACAACTGGATCAAATCCAAACCCAAAGCCCCGATCGTTGGCAAAAGCTCTGTCATCAAATGGGGATTTTAAAAGCACAATTTTTCAATCCCGAACGTCACCTCCAAGCCGCAAAAGCCACCGTCGTCGAAGTTACCAAAGCCAAATGGGAAGAGAGTTTGATCGTAAAAGCGATCGTCACTTATCTGGATAAATTCAGCGAAACACCCGGTCGAGGCGCGTAAACTAGATGGAAATGCGATCGTAAACTTTAACTTATCTAAATCGAGGACCAACCATGTCGCAATCCCTCACAATCCAACTTCCAGACGACCTTCAACAGACTCTTCTGAATCGCGCCGCTCAAACACAACTAACCCTCGAACAAATCATTCTCACCACCCTCAACCAACAATTTCTCCAACCCACCACCCCAGATCTCACTGATGATCCACTCTTTCAACTCGCAGGCTGCATCACCTCCAACATTCCCGACCTCGCCGAAAACCACGACTACTACCTCGGTCAAGCCCTCTACCAGGAAATGAACCGCGATGCCGAATAGCCTCTTCATAGACACCTCCGGCTGGGCAAGCTTCTTCATTCAAGATCAGCCACACTATCCCCAAGCCCTCGAACAACTCAGCCTCGCTAGGACCCAAAATCATCGAATCATCACAACTAACTACATTATTGCAGAACTCATTGCCCTACTCGATAGTCCGCTTCGTCAACCCAGAAACCGCATCTTTGAGATCATCAACACGATTAAAAGCACACCCTATATTCAAATCTTACATATCAGTGAGTCGATCGATCACTCTGCTTGGGAACTGTGCCAAAAGCGCCCCGACAAACCTTGGTCATTAGTTGATTGCAGCTCTTTCATCATCATGCAGCAACTGAATATTCAAACGGCACTCACCACCGATCGTCACTTTGAACAAGCAGGCTTTATTCGACTTCTAAAATAATCACAGAAACTTCTGAATTGTCGGAGAAAATACATCTTTGTCTAAAATCCGCAGCAAGTGATCGCTTTAATCCAATCCAATTGTAAATTCTACAACTACGAAATCGAGCAACAAGCAGAAGAACTCAGGAAAGCCGATCGCCCCTCTCTTGAAGGCGGTGGAGGCGATCCGTCCCTTGCAGCTACAATAACTTACAACGTAAAGGAGCTAACTCTCGTGTCAGAACAACAACCCATCTTTAACCAACAAAATGCTACGATCGGAGTCAACTACGCCGCCGAAAATAGCAATCCTCGAATCATTCAAAATATCCAACCAGAATCCCAAGATACCTCCCTTCTTGCGATCGTCCAAATCATTCAAGAATTAGAGAAAAAATACACTTTCGTCCAAGACCCCCAACAAGCGATCGACATTATCGACGCTGAATTTAGATCACTTGAAGCCGATCGTTGGCGCAGCCTCCCGGAACGGGAATCGCCCCAATGGCAAAACCTCCTGAACATCAAACGTCTCTACAACGGCGGTAAAAAAGCAGCCGTCAAAGTCGGAGAACACTTCGCCCAGGAAAACGTCTGGGGCAAAGGTGCCGTCGCTTTCCTCGAAGGCATTAGCGAAGACGTAAAATAGAAGAAACCCTTTTACGGAGCCTCCAACCATGACCGTCAAAGAAGAACTCCTCCAAGAAATCGACACCACTAACGAAACCGTCCTCATCCAGACCCTCACCTACATCCAAACCCTCAAACAACACACCATCCCCGAACCCAACCCAACCAACCAGCCCAAAAAATATCGTCAAGCCGGATCCCTAAAAGGCATGTTCACCATGGCAGACGACTTCGACGCGCCCCTAGAAGAACTCAAGGACTACATGTAAATGACCATCCTCCTCGACACCCACACCATCCTCTGGTTCCTCGAAAACAACCCAAAACTCCCCACAACCACCCGTAACCGCATCGAAACCACCCCAACGGTTTTCGTCAGCATCGTGTCCCTCTGGGAAATTTGCATCAAAGCCAACATCAGCAAACTCAACCTTTCCATCCCTTTCAGCGACATCCAGCCCGAACTCATCACCCAAGGCATCACCCAACTGCCTATCACCTTCACCGATTTGGAAATCTACCTTTCCCTGCCCTTACATCACCGTGATCCATTCGACCGAATTCTCATTGCCCAAGCCATGAATCACTCTCTAGCATTCATTAGCCGAGACACCGAATTCGCCCCCTATCCAATTCAACAAATCTGGGATTAACCCATCGAAACACCCGATCGTCACGCCCAAGCATTCAAAGCAACGATCGTCGAAGTACCCAAAGCTAAATGAGAAGAGAGTTTGATCGTAAAGGCGATCGTCACCTACCAAGAGCAAATTTAGCGAAACACCTGATGAAGGCGCGTAAACTAAATGGAAATGCGATCGTCCTGCGAGAGCTAGCCCCAAGCGCTAAACTAAAACAGTGATCCAACGACCCGACGGAGACAAACCCCATGCAAGTCACGATCGACCTACCCGACCTCCTCCAACCGCAACTCCTTGCGCAAGCTGAACACTTACAGATTTCGATCGAAACCTTCATTCTCCAAGCCATTCATCAGCAATTAAAGCAACCCACTCAATCCCTTTCCTCCGAACCCATTTCCCCCGTTGCCGAAGAACTGCTTTCTATCATCGGCAGCTTAAACTTGGGCACCACAGATCTGAGCGAAAATCACGATCGCTACATTGGTGAAGCGCTATATCAGGAACTCCGTAATGTCCAATAGTCTCTTCATCGACACCTCTGGCTGGGCAAGCATTATTGTGCCGACCGAACAGCATCACGCGATCGCAACTCAGCACTTCCGCCAAGCAATTCTCACTCAACAATCCATCCTCACCAGCAATTACATCATTACCGAACTCGTTGCCCTACTCCAAAGTCCACTTAGACTTCCGCGATCGGCAATTTTTGCGCAAGTCGATATTATTCGCAACAACGCCCTAGTTCAGCAAATTCACCTCACGCCAGAACTCGATCAAGCTGCCTGGGAACTCTGCAAACAACGTCTCGACAAAACTTGGTCACTCGTGGATTGCAGCTCATTTATCTTGATGCAGCAACTCAAGATTCAAACGGCACTCACCACTGACCATCACTTTGAACAAGCAGGCTTCACCCGACTCTTAAAATAATCACAGAAGCTTCTGAGGCGTCAAAGAACAATACCTTCGTCCAAGACCCCCACAAGCGATCGAAACCACCGCCCTCACTGCTGCCGGACACCCTTCACATCGCATAAATTCTCCAAACCCCTCAATATCGCTTAGAATATAGGCTGAAAAACGTCAGTGTTCACCTCTCGAAGAGAATGGCTACTTCCTATGGCTTCCAGTTATCAATATCGTCGTAGCGCTGTGTAGACAGACATGACTCGTAGAAAATAAATGCCAAACAGACGAAAACAAGTAGAAAACTTGATGATTTGGTCCTGTGTCGGGATGGCCTATTTCAACGCAATCTCTACACTAGGTCTAAACCCTTCAATCAGTGTCGTGGTCGCCGCACTCCCGATCGCACTCCTGACCCGATGGGGCACCCGATCGAGACTATCGAATAGCCAACGACCCAATGACCAACGACTGGATAAACCATGACCCTTTTTTCTCGGCCCCCTTCTCAACTGTCCCCTCAACAACAGGTCTCCCGAAAGACAGCTATGCCTGCTGTAATCCTCGCGACCGAAGAGAAGCTTGGACTAGAAACCGTGACCCTTGATGTGGAAGGGATGATGTGTGCGGGCTGTGTCAGCGCCGTATCGCGAACCTTGAAAAAGCAGTCTGGTGTCTATGATGCCGTGGTCAATCTCATCACCGAAGTCGCCACAGTCAAAGCCGAGTCATGGGTCGATGGAGAAGCCCTAGCTCAAGCCTTAACCCATGCTGGATTCCCTAGCACCAATCGACAGGTTCTTCAGGGGAAACGTCGCACCGAACAACTCGCAGAACTCAACGATCGCCGCGCCGCCCAAGCCTCTACGCAGAAAAGAAAACTTGCGATCGCCCTATTTCTCGTCGTGCTATCGAGTGCGGGACACGTTGGACATGCGATCGGGCATCCGCTACCCGGATTGGGGAACGACGAGTTTCATGCGGTGCTAGCCGGGTTGGCACTCTTTGGTCCAGGGCGAGAAATACTGGTGGAAGGATTAAAGGGATTGGCGCGAAATTCGCCCAACATGAATACGTTGATTGCGTTGGGATCCCTGTTGGCGTTTGGCAGTAGCCTAGTGGCGCTGCTCAATCCAGCGATCGGATGGGAATGTTTTTTTGACGAACCCGTGATGTTGATCGGATTTATTTTGCTAGGCCGCGCCCTCGAACAATGGGCCAGACGCGAAGCCCTCTCCTCGTTTCAAGCCCTCCTCGCCCTCCAGCCCAAAACCGCCCACCTAGTTAGAAAAACCCACACCGAGTCCAGCGCGCTCATCGCCATCGACATCCCGGTCGAGCACCTCCGCCAAGGCGAGTGGGTCCAAATCCTTCCCGGCGAACAGGTTCCCATTGATGGCGTGGTGCTCAGTGGAACCAGCGCCGTGGACGAATCCATGCTGACGGGCGAAGCGCTTCCTCTGGAGAAAAGTAAGGGCGATCCCCTCAGCGCAGGAACCCTAAACCGATCGGGCGTGCTAACCGTAGAAGTCACTCAAGTCGGCACAGCGACCAACTTAGCCAAAATCATTCAATTTGTTGAAGACGCTCAAACTCGGCGCGCTCCAGTGCAGCAATTAGCCGATACGATCGCGGGCTATTTCACCTATGGGGTGCTCACGTTGTCGGCGCTCACCTTTTTGGGCTGGTATGGCTTTGGGCAAGAGACATTAGTGCGATCGGCCCATGCGATCGCCTCAGCCCACACCCTGTCGGCCCACAGCATGGCCTCTCATGGCACTGTTTCCCATGGCATGATGCCCCAGCCGTCCCCGTTGTTGTTGAGTTTGAAGCTGGCGATTTCGTTGATGGTGGTGGCCTGTCCTTGCGCCTTAGGACTTGCCACCCCGACGGCCTTGATTGTGGGTTCTAGTTTGGGGGCGCAGAGAGGATTGCTGATTCGCGGCGGGGACGTGCTGCAACGGGTCGGAAACCTCGACACCATCGTCTTTGATAAAACCGGAACGCTAACCATGGGACATCCGACGGTGGTTGATGTGATTTCAGTCGTAGAAGATGAAGGCGACTTGCTTCAGCTTGCAGCAACGGCTGAACTCGGAACGCATCATCCCTTAGCATTAGCCATTCTCCAGGCCGCTAAAGAGCGATCGCTCAACCCGCTGGCTAGCCATGACAGCCAAACGATTCCCGGCTGCGGTGTCAGCACCCAAACCAAGCTCGGCACCATTCGTCTCGGCACCTTGAACTGGCTGATGGATTGCGGCATCACGGTTCCCACGGAATCCATCCAGCAAGCGGATGAGTTTGCCCACTTTGGCAAAACGGTGGTTTTTCTAGCCTTGAGTAGCCACTACCGAGGGCTACTGACGATCAGCGATGCGATTCGGCCTGAAGTAACCGAGACGGTGTTGAAGCTCCAGCAGCAGGGTTTTCAGGTCAAACTCCTGACGGGCGATCGGCTCTCCACCGCCCAAGCCCTCGCCCAACAAGCCGGAATCCCTCGCGAGCACGTCATTGCCGGGGTCCTTCCCACCCAAAAAGCTGAGGCAATTGCTCGTCTCCAGGCCCAAGGCCGTCACGTCGCTATGGTCGGCGATGGCATTAACGACGCCCCAGCCCTCGCTCAAGCGGACGTTGGCATCGCCATGAAGGGCGGCACTGAAGTCGCATCTGAAACGGCAGGAATTGTGTTGATGCGCGATCGGATTTCTGACGTCCTGCTGGCCCTTGATCTAAGTCGAGCCACCTTGAGTACCATTTACATCAATCTAGCCTGGGCATTTGCCTATAATCTGCTAGCATTGCCTATTGCAGCCGGAATTTTGCTTCCCACGTTCAATTTCGTTCTGACGCCCGGTCAAGCGGGTATCTTAATGGCAGTGAGTTCGATCACGGTTATTGGAAACTCTATCTTGTTGCGGTGGCGCACAAATCCTGAGAAGATCATCCTCAGGGATGTGTAATCGACTCCAAAAACTTGTTATCTAATGGAACTATCAGGCCGTTAACCTTGGATACTTCATTCGTCATGCCTTCAGAACCGCACCATAACCACATGCTCATTATTGAGGATGATAAGGGCCGTCGCGAATTTGATTTGGACGCTCCGGTGTATTCGATCGGACGGGATCCGCGATGCGATATTCGGCTTGTGTCGCAGTTTGTGTCGCGCCGTCATGCGACCTTGGTCCAGTTGCCCAAGGAAGATGGGTCGTACTATTATCGAATTGTTGATGGGAATCTTCGCGGACAGGCCAGTGCAAATGGAATGATCGTCAATGGTCGCAAGCTTCAGTCCCACGACCTATTCAATGCCGATGAGGTTATTTTTGGGCCGAATGTTCGGGCGATTTACTACTGGCTCCGTCGTGACGCGATTCAGACGGTGCCGCCGGATGAGTTTGACATTACGCTCATTAGCCCCGGCATGATTGGCGATCCGGAAGATTTCAATGATGACCCAGGCAAAGAAGACGCTGAAGATTTTGGAGACACGGCCAGTACGGAACGGTTAATGAGTTAAAAACCCCCAAGCCTCGATCGCTGGGGGGAATCTCAAGACATAATGGTGCCCTAGCGTCGGGCGGACCTTTCTTTACGGCTCTTCTCCGGTGTAGCTTTCGATCAGTTTCCACTGGGTAGCGGTTTCGATCGCCGTTTTTATTTGTCCGAACATCGTGGCACAGTGATTAATGGCTTTAAGCGGAAGTTCTTCGTTTTTGACCACGAGTTTGATTTGGACTTTTTCAGGCGTGGCCGTCGTGCGATCGATCAAGATTTCGACGGTGACGAGTTTTGGGAACGGCACCCCGCCGGGAACTTCCCGCGCCATCACATATTCTGCCGTGTCGTAAATCATATTTAGATTGCAGCTTTGAAGCACTGTGCTCAAGCTAGGATGCAGCTCTTCCACTG
>JAYUJY010000061.1:0-36077 GCA_043764895.1 Synechococcales cyanobacterium
TAGTGATGATATTGAATTAGTGTTTGTGGAGTTGCCGAAGTTTAGAAAAACAGTAGATGAATTAGAAACACTGAGTGATAAGTGGATCTATTTTCTACGCTATGCAAATGAGTTAAAGGCTGTCCCAGCATCCATGGGAGCTGAAGCAGCGATCGGTCATGCGTTTGAAGTCGCCCAGCAAAGCAAGTTAACCCGCAGGGAGATGGAGATTGTAGAACAGCGTCAGATGGTGTTGCATGATAATCGCAATGCATTATTGTATGCAAAACAAGAAGGAAAGAAAGAAGGAAAGAAAGAAGGAAAGTTGGAGGGAAAGAAAGAGGGGAAGTTGGAAGCAAAGTTAGAGATTGCGCGACAGTTGCTAGATGTGTTGGATGTGGAGACGATCGCGCAGAAGACAGGGCTGAGCTTGGGGGAGATTAAGGCTTTGCGATCGCGCCTTGACTAATGGTTGGGCGATCGTGCTTGACCCTACGGTAGAGATTTTAATTACTCACAGGCTATATTTAGATTAGGGATCGCGTTAAGGAAGGACAGTTGAATATCATTACTGCGCAAGAAAATCTGTGATTCGATATGATACTTTGTGTAATTCTGATCGGTAATAGGTTCCACTATTCTAACTTCAATGTGCGAAGGTAATTGTGATTCATGGGCCATCAAGAAGTTCATTATACTAGCACTAATTAACATATCAGCATCTTCTAGAGCAATTCCGTTAGTATCAACTAGAAATTCATAGGAAATATGTTCATTCAAAAGATTTATCTTTTCTAGAAAATCTGAAATATTTTGGAGAATAGTATCTTCATCTTGAGTCCAGTCAAACAATACGATCGTTTGACTGGACTGAACTTTACTACATTCATTGATCTGTTCCAGCAAGCAATTCTTCATTTGTTGTGCCATGGCTGACCATGTAAATTTAGAAGCTTGCTGATGACCTGCTTGAATGAGCGTCCTGCGGAAACTAGAATTTTGGATCTCTGATAGGGCAGAAGTCATGGCATCAATATCATCACCATTTACATAAATAGCCGCATCTCCTGCGACTTCAGGTAATGATGCATTTGGGGATGTGATTACAGGGCACCCACATTTCATTGCTTCTAGTACGGGTAGTCCGAAGCCCTCGTACTTGGAAGGATAGACCAATGCAATGGCACCTGTATACGCCGATCGCAGCTCTTGATCATTTAGATATAGAGGATGGAAGATGACATCGGGCAAAATCTTTCGAGCTTCTGCGCTGAAAGTAGAGGCATTACTTCCGGTGCAAATCACTTCAAATCCGCGACGACTTGATAAGTTAGAAAGTCCTTGTAAAAATAGCTCTCCGTTTTTATATCCCATACTTGGGCCTATTAGAAGAAAATACGGTTTTTGGATGTTGAAGCGATCGCGAAACTGCATGATTTCAAATTGGCTCGCGGGCTGAAAATGAGATGCAACACCGCACAATGCTGTCGTTATTTGAGATGGATTAATGGCGAATAGTCTCTGCAAATCTTGGGCTGTATGTTCAGAAATAGTCATGTAAGCCGATGCATGTTGTATTGCGTGGTGCTTACTTTGCCACATGGGAAGACTCAAGTCCCAATCCAAGACTTCCGGTATCATGTCATATCCCATAAATACACTGGGAGTAGAAATAGGCGTTGTGTAATAGGTAGAGATGAATAGGTCTGCTTGCTCTTCATCGCAGATAGTTTGTAACATTTCTCGATCGCAATCCAGATTCTTATAATCAAGAGGCAGAATGGTTCTATATCTTATTCCATGGATTTTGGGACAGGTTCCATTCCGATCGAGCACTACGATCGTATTCCTAAACTCATCTTGAGACCATTCTTCTAGAACGGACTCCCACAATCTCGCAATTCCTGTTCTGTAGAGCTGAAAGAAAACACCGTCGATAACAATGGTGCGATTTGTATCATGAATGGGTTGCTGCTGTGAATCTTGAGCGATCGCATTAGGATCAGGATCTAGGGTGGGTTCAAGTTGACTTGGAGCAAATATCTTAGCGGCATCTTGCCCAAGTAGTGATAATCGAGGGGAGGGAGAAGATGTAAAACCCAATGTAGAAAAGATGTCGTCTGGAAGAGTTCTTTGCGTTATCAAATGGACAGATTGACCGTCAGAATATAAGTTACAATCGAGCTGCTGTGATAGTCGCTTCAGAGATTCAGGCGTATAGATTGCAATGTGCTGACCTTCGTGAGGAGCGTAGTACCACCATTCACCGGGGGCAGGATTGCTGGATGGAAGTAGTGATGTGCTAAAAAGAAGAGAATTGCCTAGTTTGAGCATTTCACTAATTTCTTGAACAGGGTTAACTAAGTGCTCTAGGAGTTCAAAGGCGGTGACGAGTTCATACTGAGAATTTCCATTGTCTTCAAACCCTTGTGCGAAGAGATTTTTGCAGAATTTATCACTCCAGTAAAAATCAAATCCTGCATCCCGCATCAATCTGACGAAAAGGCCATAGCCGCCACCGTAGTCAAGAAATCGGGCGTCAGGATTGAAGTATTGCTCAATTAGTAACCGAGCACAGGCAGACAGATTCATATTCCGAGTGACGAGTCCAATGTCGCTACCTGCGATCGCCTCTGAGTAGGCGTCTGCTAACCAATACGGATCTTCTGTCTGAACAAATCCGCAATCACTGCATTGGAAATAATCAACATCATATTTATTAAGCAGTTTGGCATTAGCAAAGAAGATGGAGGGAGATGCACAGATTTTGCAGTTCATAATTCAAAGTCTAGAGTGGGAAGTGGATTCGTCAGTGTTATGCGGGTTGCTCGGCGTGAGCGGTCTGGACGTATGCATCGTACATCTCCAGATAAGCTTGCTCCATATTTTTTGTAAATGCCTTGCTATTCCAAAGTGGTGATGTTTGTTTAGATTGGCGTAGTTTCCAGCTCACATCTTGGCGCAGTTGGGCATTCGTCCCTAGCTTGATCCCCCACTCAATATATTCTTCAGCGCTCCATGCAATTCCTTCTATAATTCCAGCGTTCATCATCATGGTGTAGCTATTGCGAGCTGCGAACTGTTCGCCCACACGAGTGACGATCGGCACTTCCATCCACAACGTTTCCATGGTCGTCGTTGCACCATTGTAGGGATAGGTATCTAGCACGATGTCAGCAATCCGTAAGTTTGCCCGATGGACGGCTTCTGATGGATCGCTTGCTAGGAAGCGCAGCCGATCGCGATCGACGCCTACTTCATCCGCAATCTCATAGAAAAAGGTTTGGATCGCTTGATCATCTGCAAACCCCTTGATCAACAAGTAGCTATCAGGAGTGCCTAAAATAATCTTCATCTGTAAAACTGCGGTGTCTCGATGACGCTTGTAACCTCTTTGTGCGGTTAAGAATATTACAGATTCAGTTGCAATTCCCAAGTCTTCTCGGTTCAATGTAGGCACACCTACTTCAAAGCCATCTACGGCTAAATAAGTGTCGGGTAAGCGCCAAATTTTTTCGGTATAGTAATCCTGTGCATTTTCTGGAAGCACGTATGGATCTGCAATGAAATAATCGATCGCACTCATCCCGATCGCATCCCAACCTAGCCAGGTTGCCTGAATGGGAGCGGGTTTCATTGCCAAGACTTCACAGGTTACATCCAAAGTAATACTGTCTAAATCAATTAGAATATCAATTCCATCATCATAAATTCTTTGCGCAAAGGCTTGAGTATCTTGTCCAAACTCTACTTCTAAGCAGCAAGTTTGATCAAACTGTTTGACGTAAAATTGATACAAAGAATCGTAGGGCCGATCGGTAATAAAATATCCGAACAACTCAAATTTATCTCGATCGTGGTACTGAATCAACCAACGCGCCAACCATCCGACTGAGTGCTGACACATGCAATGAGAAAGGTAGCCAATCCTGATTTTCTGGGATGACGATCGATCGGGACTTCTTCTTGATTGCAGATTTCCATTGTGTTGACCAAGTTTAGGAGAATAGGATTGAACATTACCCTGACAGAGTTGCGTTACGCGATTGATGCGCTTGCGGTTTTCAAAAGAATCTTGGAGGTAAGGAAGATAATAACCAGAATTAAAGAGTCTTAGCGTGTGAGCTGAATGCAGATTCTTTGTATTCTCTAAAGTCAAAGATGACAATAGTTCAATGTGTGAGTGAGATGCTTGAACAGCCTCTTCCCAGAAACCTCCAGCATTCAAAAGCCCTCGAAGAACTAAATGACTTGAGAATATTTTTTCTGCAAGTCCTGGTGCCAAGTCA
This sequence comes from Synechococcales cyanobacterium, assembly GCA_043764895.1. GTDB lineage: Bacteria > Cyanobacteriota > Cyanobacteriia > Leptolyngbyales > Leptolyngbyaceae > JAAFJU01. The sequence goes on from JAYUJY010000061.1 coordinate 4,269, forward strand.
AAATGACGCTTTGCCGTAAGAATTCCTTTCTTATAGTCGCCTGAGCTTTGATAAAATCCAGCTAAATGCCCTAGAAATTCATAATTATCTGGATACTTTAAAAGATAAGCCTCAGAAATTTCAACTGCAACTGAGTATCGTCGCAAACTATGTGCAATTCTAACTGCATGGGGCAGGAGAACCTTCATAAGGGGCAAAGACTCATCAACATGGAAGACAGCGGCCTTGAGAAGATCTCCCACTCCTGGATAAGACGGTATTTTCTCTAATAACTGATCTATAGTTTCTAACAGTAAATTTTCATAGGATTGATTGTCGAAGGTTGAACTATCAGATGCGAGTATTACTGTTAATCGGTCTATGAGTGAGTCAAGTCCTTCATCATTTTCGAGACTGATTATAGCTTGTAAAAGCTTCAGTAGACCTTGAATAGAAGTCGGGACAATTTCGCAAATGTAGAAGTAAAGTAAGAATGCAGATTCTTGATCTCCTTGCTTTTCACATTCTGTAGCCTCTGTCCAAAGATGAAGAAATAGCTCATGTGTCCATGATTCAACTTCGTTGTCAGCTTCTGACAACACAGTCATCCAGGTCATTTGCGCATCTTCTTCACGGCCGTTTAATAGATATGCGCTGCCGAGCTTCCAATACAGTTCACGATCGTCGGGATTGTTCTCAATAGCTGCTTCATAGTGTCCAATGAGTTGATGTTGAGAATTACTAGGTTGTTGTGATGCCAGCATTATAAAATTGAGAATAATGTACTAGATATCTTAATCCAACTTACTAAAAATCGTGTCCAACCTTGAAGATTGGACACGATATCCCACAAAATATCAATGTTTCAGAACAGCGTTAGGGTCGAAACTTATTTAATCTGAGCGAAGGCTGTTGAAGAGCAGGTGTTAGCTTTAACATTTGCAGCAGTATAAATATCGCCTGCCACGACAAGAGCGCCACCCGTTGCAGGTGTTTTGACCTGTTCACACAGAATTGCCAACGTGGTTGCTTCTTGAACTCCAGCAGCGGCGCCAAGTGTCCCAACGGCCACTCCACCCGTGTATCCTTTTAGAGGGGACTTGGCAACCTTCTGAATTGCTTGATTAGTAACAACCTCGTTAGCAGCTCCACCACCTTCAATGGTGTACGTATAATTGGAAGTGGAAGACTGAATCCCCAATCCAAGTGCGTTGAAGTTGTCCTTGTCGGCAAAGCTGTTGCCTTTTTCCATGTAATAAGCTTGCTGCGCACGGTTCATAGAACCGATGTAAGTCTTCGCTTCAGACTGCTTTGCTTTGTTGGCTTGGTTTAGGAAGGAAGGAAGGGCGATCGCAGCCAGGATGCCGATGATGATGATGACGACCAGAAGTTCGATCAGGGTGAAACCACCGTCACGCTTTTTGGAGGCTAGGTGCTGAAGAAACTTTGCTTTCAGGTCAGATTTCATTGGAAATTCTCCGTTAGGTGCAGGTAATGATTGGTCTTTCAATCTCTTGAATTTAACTTACCCACCCAAGTCAGTTTCTCTATCAAAACAGACTCCTTTTTTTGAAAATTGTTTCCAAGGCGATCGCGCCATGCTACTTCTCACCCAGCAACGGCAACGGGTTTTCCGCGACCCAGCCGAGTTTGGAGTTCGATCGGACCTCGAAGTGAAGATGGGATTCGGGGTGGCTTGGGGTGCCGGACTGGCCGACGAGGGCGATCGTTTCTCCCCGTTTTACCTGTTGACCACGCTTAACAGAAGGGCGATTCAATTGGCCGTATCGGGTTTGGTAGCCTTGGGTGTGGTTTAGGACAATCACGGTCCCTAGTGCGCCTTGGGTACCCACGAACGCCACGGTGCCATCTGCGGCGGCTAAGACTGGGCTATCGATCGGGGCAGATAGGTCAACGCCGGAATGGGTCTCTGTCCGATCGCCCACCCGAAAGCCAAAGGGAGTGAGGACCGTTCCTGATTTTGGCAAGGGATAGCCTAGGGCAAAGACAATAGGCGGCGCGGTTTGGTCCAGGGCTAGAGACCAGGTGACGCCGGGAATGAAGACCACTCGGGGATTAGGTTTGCAGCCATTGACCTCGAAGAGCACATCCGGGCGCACCTTATACTTCTTCGCCACTTCCCGCAGCAGCATCCCCGGCGGAACATTAACTCGGATGCCATTAAAAGGCGGAATCACGATCGCACTTCCCATTGGAATAGCCCCCGTACGAACCGACGGGTTCAGTCCCAGCAGTGTCTCGGTGGAGAGTTTGTATTGTTGGGCAATTTGCGGGAGGGTTTCGCCGGAGGTGGCCGTGTGGGTGGTGAAGCGATCGATCGCAGGCCGAGGACAGACTGAATCAGTTGCATCGGAACGAGTGGTCTGGGCTGATGCCGATGTGGAACCTAAAACAATGAAAATACCTGTAATTATACGTAGCAATAAGGTCATAGATTAGCTCAGTAATGGGTTTCGACGATCGACGATGGCGAGATAAGAACTTACGAAGACTAGTGAAGCATTAGACCCATCGTATTTGTTATTCTGCGTAGTAAGAAAATCATCTTAAAGCAGGTTTACTCCATTAAGTGAAGAAACCATGAAGTAATCCTAGCAAATCTACTGAGTGCCCAGAGAATTGCTAAACATAATGTAGTGAGGAATACTTTTTCTCAGGTTTGCAGTCTCCGCCAAAAGCTGCGAATCACCAGTAGGAGCGAATGGACGTTGGAGATGTCATGGGTGCAACAATCGCTGCGATCGTTCCTTGCCGAAATCGAAAGGGAACAACATTACGATTTCTCCAGCAAATTTTTCAACAGACTTACCCTAACTTAACGGTCATTATTGTCGATGCAGACTCGAATGACGGAACCCCTGAAGCCATTGCGTATTACTACCCGAAAGCGATCGTTTTGCGGGTGGGTGCGGAGGACTATTGGAGTGCCACAACGAATACCGGAGTGAGGTTTGCACTAGCACATCAGTTTGACTATATCCTCACCATTAACGATGACTGTACGATCGCATCTGACCATGTGCAAATCCTTTTCGACACCGCACAGCAGCAGCAAGTCCACATTTTGGGAAGTCGGATTGACTACCTAGCGCAGCCCGGACGAGTGTGGGCCATGGGGACGTCGGTGATTTGGGGACCCCGGCTCCTCAAGCTTAACGCCCACGATATTTCCGAAGACTCCCTCCTTCCCGATTTACAACAGCGCTCGGCGATCGCCGTAGACACGATGCCGGGAAATGGCGTGCTGATTCATCGATCGGTATTTGAATCCGTGGGCCTTTACAACTCTAAAATGCTACCCCACTATCATGGCGACTCGGAGTGGGTGATGCGGGCGACTCGGCAAGGGTTTCAGGCATTTGTCACCGGGCGCACCATTCTCTACGACGATACGCCTCTTCCCCAAAACCAGACATCGAGCACCGATCGCTTCTGGATGCTGGATTTTTGGCAGACTTTTTTTCATCCCCGATCGGGCTGGTACCTGAAACCGCGAATCTACCTGGTTTTGGCCTACTGTCCTTGGCCGCTGAAGCCCTTGACCCTGCTCCAAGGAACCGTTGGCGTCATGATCGGCTGGCTCGGACAACGGTGCTTGCGATGGGTTCGGCGACGCTTCACCGCTCAGACTAAGCCAAAAGCTCACCCGTTTCTTGGAGGTCATTAAGCCGCGCGTAGAGACCCCCCCGATCGAGCAGCTTGCTGTGATTCCCCACTTCGACGATTTCACCTTGATCGAGCACCACGATTTGGTCGGCTTCTCTCACGGTGCTGAGTCGGTGGGCAATAATAATCAGCGTACAGGTCCCGAAGAGCGATCGCATCGCAAGCTGAATCGCCCGTTCTGACTCATAATCCAAACTTGATGTCGCCTCATCAAAGACCAAAACATCCGGTTTCATGATCAGCGCGCGGGCAATTCCCAGCCGCTGGCGCTGACCCCCAGAGAGTCTGACCCCTCGCTCCCCTACCACAGTCGCAAATCCCTGCGGTAAAGATTTCATGAAGTCTTCAGCTTGGGCCACGCGACAGGCTTGGAGGACTTCTTCGTCGGTTGCTGTGGGGTTGCCATAGCGCAAATTATCCCAGAGCGTCCCGTTGAATACATCCACGTCTTGGTGAACGATCGCAAGTCTCTTTCGATACCCAGTCACGTCTAAGTGTCGGATGTTGGTGCCATCAATGCGCACTTCGCCTTGGTTTGCCTCAAAGTAACGCAGCAGTAGTTTGACGAGTGTGGACTTCCCGGATCCCGATCGACCCACGAGCGCGACGGTTTGATAAGGTTCAATAGTGAGATTGATATTTTTCAGCACCGGGCGATCGCTTTTGTAGCCGAAGGTCAGGTTGGAAAACTCGACTTTGCCGCCAAAACTATAGGTAGGAATGGCTTCGGTGTGGGTCAGAATGGCGCTATCGGTCCCTTTTGGAAGACGCATAAATTCGTGGAAGCGAATCATAGAGGCGTAGCGACGGGCAAACACTTCAGCGAGGTTACAAATCGGCTCGACTTCAGAATAAGCCATGCTCGAAATGGTGAGTACGGTGATGAAATGTCCCAAAGAGATGCGGCCTTCTATGGTGGACCACAGCGCCAAGACCAACACAAGAAAGGTGCAAGTTTGGACGATCGTCCGTTCGATCATGTTGAGTGTGACGTAGCCCTTATGAATGCGATAATCAACGATTTTGAGTTCCCGGTCCATGCGGTTTAGTTGACGCTTGAGTTCGGCGGATTCGGTGGCGAAGGCTTTGACGGTTTTGATGTTAGTAATAATTTCGGAGGTGCGGCTCTCGGTGTTCTCGACGTATTTATCGAGTCTTTTTTCCCGCAGTGAGAGCTGTTTTAGTCCTCGAAAACTGTAAGCCAGAATCCCCACAAATGAGAGCAGCAGCATCCCTGAAACCCGCCAATCAATCAGCGAAATAATCACAAAAATCCCAATGACCCGAAAGAACTTCGGCAAAAGCGATCCGGTTATTTCAGGGTAGCTCCAGGTGTGGTTGGACAAGCCTTTGGCGACCCGAGAGGCAATGCGTCCGGGGTTGTTTTCGTCGTAGTATTCGATCGGTAGGGTGAGGATTTGCTCTAAGGCTTTCTGGGCGTGGTCGCGTCTAGCTCGGAGGGCGGTATCCCACTGAAACCAGGGTCCAATCCAAGGCTGAATCGGCGCGCGCCCGATCGAAATCACGCCGATCGTCCCAGCCAATACCCACAGCGAGAACTGCTGAGTAATGGGTTGATTCAAGGTCGTTGCGACGGTTTGGATGAACGATTGGAGGACCGGATCGATCGGTTGTTTCGAGAGAAGATTCAGAATCTGACCAATGGCGTAGGGCACGAACAGGTCGATCACTTCAAAAAGACTCATCCCGACAATGCTAAAAATCGCAATATTACGGTAGTTGCGAAAGTAGTAAATCAAGTCGAGAAAATGAGCTTTCTTCTGGACCGTTTTGAGATGATCCTGCACAGTTGGATCTAAGGGCTTTTCAAGCGTTTGGGGAGACATAAAAAGAATTTTTCCTGGGGCGATCGGGGGAGATGCAATGAAGCTTGACGTTAAATTTGTATTATACAAGCTACATATGTTACACGATCGAGCTTAGGTTTGGCAACTGAATCACGACTTAAACGAACCCCTTAGACGCCATGAGTTAGACCTCGATCGTCAGCCACTTGATAACACCAAATAATCCGTAAAGGCAAGAATGTAATTTGCCTGCCCACAAAAAAGGCCATACTCCTCTGCCACGATCGCCAACGGATTCCCCAGCTATAAATGCACCACAATCACATCTACAAATGCATCACAACCACATTTACCACGAACTTAACGGAGAGGGCTTTGGGAGCGATTGATTCTTCTATTATAAACCGTGGGGGAAGGGCGATCGCCCCAAGAATCGACTCTTCCGTCCTCCTTCTTCTTCTATCTTTCCTTCCCTTCCTCCGGACTCAAGTCTATACTGGAGAATAATAAAACACTTCTCACTTCCCCATTCACAATTCTTCATTTCCCCATGCCTCGTCCCCCGATTTCCCAACCCTTGCCTCAAGATCTTCGCAATTGGTCCTTTCGTGGGATGGATTGTGAGGGATGGGATTTTGTGGGGCGAGATATTCGGGGATGTGACTTTAGGAATGCAAAACTGAATGGTGCGAACTTCACTAGAGCGATCGCTGGAGCAAATCAGAATCGACAATTTAAGATTGTGATGACTCTAGCCGTTATTACAGGATTAGGGATAGGTTCATTTCTCGTCGGAGTCAGTGCTAGCATTGCGAGTACGACTGCCTTTCTGTTTTGGAAAAAACGTCCTGTTGTCTTCGACTTTGCGCTTACAGGTATCTTTTGGGGCGTATTTATAGCAGCAATTGTCAAGATAATTAATTCACTCAGCAACGGGAGGACGGCTTACGCCATGGGACTCGCTTCGATCGCATTTCTCGCCATGGCGTTTTTTTGGACCTATGAGACAAAGAAAACATTTAGATCTAGAAGTGGAACGACCTTCAAAAATGCCAATCTAGAAGGTGCCAATTTTAGCGAGGCAGTCCTAGATAATTGCAATTTTGACAAGGCTAATCTAACGAATATAAGCGGATTTTCTAACTGACTGGCTCAGATATGATGAAATTGAAATCCATGATTACTGATAAGTAGGTGCGGTAAATTAAACATAAAATAGGATAACCTGAAACCCTTACTCAGCCTGAAACCATCTTAAGTTTAATTAGCGCTACTTACTTAACGATCGCGCATTTTTTGATGAAGGGCATCGATCGCCGTATCCAAGTCCTGACTCTCGCCCCGTGCAAGCGCATCCACCCCGATTTGGAGTTCTTGCCGCAATTCTTCAATACGCCCTTGATCGATCGATTCTCGATCGATTAATGCACGCATTCCATCTACCAAGATCTCTTCGATCGAAGTGTATTTCCCTAACTCAATTTGTTGATGAGCAAACGCTTCTATCTCAGGCGGCAACGAAATCAGCATGGGCTAAATTTCCAAATGAAAGGTCTATATTATCAGTATACCCCATAAAAAAGGGGGACAAAAACGAGCGCCCCATCCCCTTTCTCACTTCTCAATTCACCCTTCTCAATTCATCACGCCAGCTCGATCGCCCGCTTAACGATCGCCTCACTCGTAATCCCATTAAACGCCATGAGTTCACCCGCCGAAGCCGTCGTTTCTCCACGCTTCCACGCAAAGACATCCCGGTTCGATCGACTGCGGAGTAATACAGGTTCCAACATATTCGCCGGACCTCCCGTCACCCCAATCACCGCATCCCCACCAAACATCGCGTCAAACGCCGCATCCGACAGGAACCCATCATCTGGCTGTGAGCAAGTGTCCCACAGCACATCCGACGATCGATACAACCGACGAGGATTAACAACCGCCACGACCCGAACGCCAAACCCTTGTGATTCCAGTTGTTTCGCGGCATCCATCACCGGACCGAGAACCATATCGCCGATCGTTGCAAAGACCACTTTTTTCGTTCCTTCGCTTTCATGCAAGATCACGCCGCCGTTCGCAATAGCATCCCGAGTTTGTGCAAAAGTCGATCGTACTGGCAATGGCGATTTACTCACCGTAATGGTGATGCCCTTGTTGGAAGTACCAATCGCCCATTCGTAACAGGCTTGAGTACTATTGGCATCGATCGGGAAGAGCGCAAATACATTTCCCGTTCGCAACATGGATGCAAAATACGCTTCAATTTCCGGGCGTTGATGGGTCCAGCCGTTGCGACCTTGTTCGAGTGCGCCTGCGGTGAAGAGACAAATCGTCGAAGGCGTCGGACGGCGAAGTTCTGCCATCGCCTGCGTCACCGTTTGCCAGATAGGAACGCCATTGATCGCAAAGGACTCATAGGAACACCAAAGCGATCGTGCCCCAAACAAGGCCATCCCCGCTGCAAGTCCCGCACAGGCATCCTCACTTAGTGGCTCATACACCTGCCCACCAGGCGATTGGTTGTAAAGCGGATCTTCCGTAGGGTGATTGATTTTCAAGACTTGATTGATATTGGCAATGCCAGAAGCTTCGTTACCGTCAGCATTCGTGACAACGAAATCGCGATCGGTTTTGCCAACGTAACCCACAATGGCACCCATCGCAGTGGTCGAAACCTTCGCCTCACCACCCACTTCAAACTCTTGCAACGGCAGCGTACCTAAATCCGTCAATGCACGAGTCGATTCGGTGACCGCAACTTTACTCGACGAACCCCCGCCTGCACGAACACAATTATCGCGAACCAATGCCCAAGCTTCTGGAGACAATGCACAAGACTTCATCCCTGCAATAATCTCCGCATTTTCCAACGTATGATGCGCGTACAAGTTGTGGGACTTTGCACCCCGCGCATGAACGCCCGCACCCTTGAGCTGTTTAATGATCAATACCGTCAATGTCCCACCCAGCGCAGACTTCGCCGCCTTATCTGCCGCTGCTAACACCGCTTGGTTAAACGCCAACCGTTTCTCAAAAGAGAACATCGTGCTATCTACATATTCACCGGGCTGATTTCGATCGTCGTAGTCTTTAGCATTGATTAAAATCACTTCTTTGAATCCATTTCCGGTCCAATAAGCAATCATCTCAGCGTTAGATTTTAGCGACACCATACTGTGGTGTTCTTGCGAAAAACCATTCCAAACTAGCACAGGAAGGAAGTTCGTCACCTTCGGATAGGCCGTATTGAAATGTCCGATCGAACTCATAATGTACGGCTCACCCAAACCGCCATCGCCTATTGTACAAGGGAACAACACCCCCGGATTGAGCAGCGCACCCGACATCGCAAAATGCTGACCTTGACCCAATGGACCTGCTGGAGCTAAGAGTCCCGGAATTTGCCCTGATAAGTGTCCCAAAAGGCCATGACGTTCCCGGAACCGATCGCGCAAATTCTGTACGGTTTTAATTCCCATATCTTCTAGGGATTGATCCAAAAACATCGCGCTGTAGAATCCCGGTGCATGGTGCCCGACTTCCGTTACAAAGTTTTTGTGTCCCAAGAGCACCAGTGACGCATAGGCTTCTGCTTGACTGGCGAATCCTCCTGGGTGTCCTGACGCCTTACTCGCGGTCATTTGGAGCATGAGGTAGCGCAAGGCATCGCTGTAGAGCATCACCTGATAGGCGGCAGCAGCATCCGCCGAATTCACCGCCTTTGCACCGGGAGCAATCGCGCTCTTGCCATACTGTTCAAAGCCGTGATGTGCTTCACCAAAATACTGAATACCGTCGCAAAATGCAGGTGTGCTCATGGGATACCTTGACTCTAGGGCTAGACTTAACAGCTACTCATCCTACCGCGCCAACTGCTCCCAGACGCCACAATGTTGCCAAGCCTTACGTTATACGCCCCACGCCATACGTCTGTCACGCAAATCCTTCGATCGAAATGAACGCTTTCTATAGATTTTCACCAACGATTTCATCAGAGTACATTGGGTGATGATGTGGATTTCGTGGAATAGAATGCATTTTATGAGATGTGGGTATCCCTCAATCAGCACCTTGAATTGCTTTGCAATACCTAAATATGAATGATTGCTGAAGATTATTTAACAGCTATTAAAGTCAAACTTCTAGCTAGTCCCGCCGTTCAAAACCGAAATAGCCTAGCAACTATTGAACGCTATTTTGAGAGGCAATCCCCAACAATTCATAGACAGTCTTCAAGTTTAACTTCTACGAGGTTGTTGCGTTCCTCCAGATTTTTGATCGCACGTATGAAATGCGATCGATTCGCTTCGTTGCCTAACAAATATTCCGTCTCATCGACTGACGACACCACAATTTCAATTTGCCGATCGCCAAACAAGGCTTTTAAGCTTTCCAAAAAGCGATCGTCTAACTCACTCGCATTAACTCAATAGACAGATTGCATAAACAGTTCACCGCTGCATTCACCCCTTTATCATAATCCTCCAACAGCCGATCAACCTTATCCTCCTTCAAAAACCTGTGCCAACGTCACCAAAATCAGGCATCTTATAGAGTGGCTCGTCTATCCGTTGTTTAAGTTTTGGTTGCACCCGTTCTATGGAAACCCTCGCGTCCGATCACCCCCAAGGCTCCCCCCTCGTCATCCAAACGCAAAACCTGGGTAAGACCTACCGCACAGGCTTCTGGTTGGCCCAAAAAATCCGATCGCTCACCGCCGTCGATCTAGACGTGTACCAAGGCGAAACCTTTGGTCTGCTCGGCCAAAATGGCGCAGGCAAAACCACCCTGCTCAAAACCCTCCTCGGCATCGTCCGCCCCACCCAAGGAAAAGCCACCCTGCTCGGCAAACCCCTCGGCGATCGCAACGTCAAAAAACGCATTGGCTATCTCCCCGAAAATCCTTACTTCTACGACTACCTCACAGGCTGGGAAATTCTAGAATTCACGGGCGGACTGTTTGAAATCTCGCGTAGCGTCCAGAAATCCCGCATCCCAGAACTTCTCGAACTGGTTGGCCTGTCGATGAAAGACGCCAAGAAGAAACAGCTTCGTCGCTACTCCAAAGGAATGCTGCAACGCATTGGACTGGCTCAAGCTTTGATCAACGACCCCGAACTGGTCTTTCTTGACGAACCGATGTCTGGACTCGATCCCCTTGGGCGTTACCAAATGCGTGAGACTATTTTGTCGCTCAAGCGTCAAGGGAAAACGATTTTTTTCAATAGCCACATTTTGTCCGATGTCGAAAAAGTGTGCGATCGCGTAGCCATTTTGGACAAAGGCGAACTAATTTGCGAAGGTAGCATGGACAAGCTCCTCGGCGACGTACGAGCCTACGTTGTCAAAGTCAAAGGCGGCAACCCCGAAATTTTGCAACAACGTCTTGCTAATTTGCACTTCCAAGATGGTCTTTGGGTCGGCGTCTTAAAAGGCGAGGTACAAGACTTCATCGCCAGCTTACGTCTCATCCAAGCCCAGCTCATTTCCCTCACCCTCGCCCGTCCGACCCTAGAAGAATTTTTCATCAAACAGCTCAACGATCGAAATCCATAATCTCAGAAATCCCCCAAAAGCCGATCGAACTTGCTATCGTGTATCCCCACACAGTCAGGTCATCTAACGTCATGGGCGCGATCGCACACCTTCCCCGTTCCACCCGCCGCAGTCTCCACGTCATGTTTGTCGCAGGACTCTGCTTCTGGGCCGGACTCGCGTCTACCTTACCCGTTCTTCCGCTCTACATCAAAGATCTCAACACCAGCGCCCAAGAACTCGGCGTCATCATGGGATCGTTCGCCGTAGGTCTCTTGATCTTTCGGCCCCAAATGGGAACCCTCGCCGACGCAAAAGGTCGAAAATTCGTCATGCTCATTGGGCTATTCGTCGCCGCGATCGCCCCAGTTCTCTACTGCCTCGTCCAGGACAAATTCCTGCTGATCGGCGTGCGGATTTTTCATGGCATTAGTCTGGCCGGATTTGCCACCGCCTACAGTGCGCTGATTGCCGACATTGCCCCAGCCGAGCACCGAGGCGAAGTTATTGGGACCATGAGCCTGACCAATCCGATCGGGATGGCGATCGGGCCGATGGTTGGCGACTGGATGCTGCATAGCTACGGTTACATCGCCTGTTTTTGGCTGGCGAGCACGCTGGCGTCGTTAAGCTTTTTATTCGCAACCCAAATCGAAGCCCCTAGCCAAACTCACCCCAACCACTCAGCCCCCAACTCAGCCCGCCCTCGGGGCTACTTTCAACTCCTGTGGAGTCCCGAATTTCGGATTCCAACGTTGACGATGTTGGTCGTCGGATCGGCCTTTGGCATTTTGAGTACGTATGTGCCGCTGTATCTTCGAGAAAGTGGCTTGACGGTGACGGCCAGTGCGTTTTATTCATCCGCTGCGATCATGAGTTTCTCGATGCGATCGGTCGCTGGAAAAATGAGCGATCGCTTTGGTCGAGGACGATTTATAACGCTGGGAATTGCGGCTTACGGGTTGTCGATGGCGATTCTTTGGCTAATGCGCGGGGACACTTGGGTCATTGTGGCGGGGTTGATTGAAGGCGTGGGCGGTGGGATGTTTTTGCCCGTAACCATCGCGTTGATTACCGATCGGGCCTCGCCTGAGATGCGGGGACGGATTTTTAGTCTGTGTATTAGTGGATTTGATTTAGGGGTTTTCCTAGCGGGGCCGATTTTGGGTGGGATTGCCGACACTGTTGGGTATCGAGGTCTTTTTGGCGTCGCGACGGGGATTGTTGCTGTGGGTATTGCGGTGTTTATTACGCGATCGAGTAAAGATTTACATCATTCTCTTCAATTTTCGCTCTCTGACGGCATTGATGTCTATGCGCTCCCGAAAAACTCGTTACACTCATAGTCTAGGGCTTCTGATTTCGGCCTTGGGGTCAGATCGCCCATCATTACGAGATTTTCTATTATGCAAAAGATTTTATTTATTCTTGGAGAGCTATCCAATAGCGATGTAGATTGGCTGCTGCTTTCAGGGCGAAAGGAACAGATTTCCATGGGAACGTGCTTGGTGCAGGAAGGCCATTTGGTCGATGCGTTCTATATTGTCCTGAGTGGAGAATTTAAGGTGATCGTGGAATCCCAAAACGATCGCGAGATTGCCGTGTTGAGGAGCGGCGAAGTCCTTGGGGAAATTTCGTTCTTAGATACTCGTCCGCCCGTCGCCACCGTCATTGCGACCCAAGACTCGCTGGTGTTTACAATTTCGGGGCAAGTCCTTAGCCAGAAGCTCAAAGACGACAGCGCATTTGCGGCCCATTTTTACCGATCGATCGCCTTATTTTTGGCCGATCGAATTCGGAATACTGTGGGTCTCTTAGGCTACGGTCAGGAATATCCATCGGATTCGCCGCTGCAACTGGTTCACGATCTCAGCCCCATGGTCGTCGAACATCTGCCCCTTGCCCGTCAACGGTTAGAGATCTTTGTAAAACGACTGCGGGGATATTGAGGGCTATTTGCAGACGGCTATTTCCAATAGTGCGGGGTTCTGCGTTAACAACTGTTACAGATCCCAGTCAATGCGCGGAGACCGCAAGCGAGGGGAGTAAAATTTGGACAAACGTTCTTAAGTGAGAGAACTCATGTCCGAAACGCTTACGGGTAAAGCGCCCTTATTTCCGGGTAGTACTGGCGGCTTGCTAACTAAAGCACAAGTCGAAGAAAAGTACGCAATCACTTGGGAGGCGAAAGCGGTCCAGGTGTTTGAAATGCCCACGGGCGGCGCGGCGACGATGAACGAAGGTGAAAACCTGATGTATCTCGCACGCAAGGAACAGTGTCTTGCACTGGGATCCCAACTGAAGACGAAATTTAAGATCACGAACTATAAAGTTTACCGGATTTTCCCGAATAGTGAAATTCAATATCTGCATCCCGCAGATGGTGTTTTCCCTGAAAAGGTGAATGAAGGTCGATCGATCGTGAATCATGTTCCTCGGAATATCGGTTCCAACCCCAACCCATCCACGCTGAAATTCAGCGGCAAGCGGACGATCGATCCTTAAGGATTGCAGTCAGTTCGCATTTGAAAACTAGAGACACAAGAGGCCCGATCGATGGTGAAGCGATCGGGCCTCTTGTGTTTTTGGGTTCACCGAATCATTCAAACTCGCAAATACGTCAGACTGTTATGAGGGTTGAGGGTATGCCCACTGTTATGATTATTGGGCTGGTGCAACGCCGATCGCACATGATTGACTCCCTATGACTTTCCCCGACTTTGACCAATTTTCCACCCTCGCCCAAACGGGCAATTTTATCCCCGTCTACCAAGAACTCGTTGCGGACTTCGACACGCCTGTTTCCGCCTGGTACCGAGTGTGCAGCGATCGTCCCTACAATTTCCTCCTTGAATCCGTCGAGGGCGGCGAATCCTTGGGGCGCTATAGTTTTTTGGGCTGCGATCCGCTGTGGGTGATGGAAGCACGCGGAAATACCACGACGCAAACCGATCGAAACGGTCAACAAAAAGTCTTTACAGGCGATCCCTTCAAAACCTTGTCTGATTGTTTAAGTTCTATTCAACCCGTCAAACTGCCGGAACTTCCTGCCGCGATCGGTGGATTATTTGGGTTCTGGGGTTACGAGTTGATTAACTGGATCGAACCCAAGGTTACGATTTATCCAATCACGGACGCCGATTTGCCCGATGGCATCTGGATGCAAATTGATAGTTTGCTCATTTTCGATCAGGTCAAACGCAAAATCTGGGTGATCGCCTATGCCGACCTGCGTGAACCTGGGACTGGTTTAAAATCCGCCTACGATAATGCCTGCGATCGCGTCAAAACCCTCGTCCAACGCTTAGATCAGCCCATCTCCGACCAGGTTCGCCAGCTCAATTGGAACTCGACTGGCAATACCGATCGCCCGATCGTCAGCAACTTCACCAAGGAAGACTACTGCAACGCAGTCAAAAAATCCAAACAGCACATCACCGCAGGCGACATCTTTCAAGTTGTGATTTCGCAAAAACTGTCTACTGAATATCAGGGCGATGCCTTCGATCTATACCGATCGCTCAGACTCGTAAATCCGTCGCCCTATATGTCGTACTTCAACTTCAAAGATTGGCAAATTGTCGGTTCTAGCCCCGAAATTATGGTCAAAGCCGACCACGATCCGGATGGCAGTGGACTCGTTGCAACGGTGCGCCCGATCGCTGGAACCCGAAAACGTGGCAAAACCCCTGAAGAAGAAATAGAGCTTGAAAAGGATCTGCTCGATGACCCAAAGGAAGTCGCAGAACACGTCATGCTGGTGGACCTAGGCCGGAACGATCTCGGTCGAGTTTGCAGCAGCGGCAGCGTCCGTGTCGATGAACTGATGATCATCGAACGCTATTCCCACGTCATCCACATCGTCAGCAACGTCATCGGCAAACTCCGCCCCGACAAAACCGCATGGGACTTGCTCAAAGCCTGTTTCCCCGCCGGAACCGTCAGCGGCGCACCCAAAATCCGCGCCATGCAAATCATCCACGACCTCGAACCCTGTCGCCGAGGCGTCTATTCCGGCGTCTATGGCTACTACGATTTTGAAGGTCAGCTCAACACCGCGATCGCCATTCGCACCATGGTCGTCCGCCCGATCGCCCACAAACCCAATACCCATCTTGTCACCGTGCAAGCCGGGGCAGGACTAGTCGCCGATTCAGTCCCCGAAAGCGAGTATGAAGAAACCCTAAGTAAAGCGCGTGCAATGCTAGATGCGATTCGTTGTCTCGGAAAGTAAACTAGCAAACCCCAGGACGATCGCAAATGGTAGCCATCCGAGTCAAAGATTTATCGCTCTACGATGTTCAATCTAAGTTTGCCTTATCGCTCTCCGATCGGGCGGATTTTTTCACCGAGTGGCCGAGTTGTGACGCTTCTGTGATTCCTGAAGAACAGCACCAGCTCGATCAAATCAAGTCGGATTATTTATACCTTAGTCAAAAGCCGCGAAATGAAGGAACGGTCAAACTAGTCGTGATTTCTCGCCTCCTCGCGATCGCCGGATTCTACCGTCCGCCCTTTGACATCACCGCAGAAAAAGCCATCAAAATACAAGCCCGCGATGAGGGACGAGTTTTTCGGGGATTCATTGATATTTTGGTCTTCCAAGACCAGTTTTGGATCTTAGTCATTGAATCTAAGCACACTCAGTTTTCCCTTGAAACGGCGATTCCCCAAGCTCTTGCCTACATGACGGCCAGTCCCAACCTCGATCGTCCGGTCTACGGCATGGTCACGAATGGGAGTGAATATCAGTTTCTAAAGCTCGTCCATCAGCCCAAACTGGAATATCAAGTCTCAGACTTATTTTCGCTGCGGCGAGGCAATGATTTGTATACGGTCTTAAATATCTTGAAACGTCTAGGCACGATCGCCATTCATTAGTACTGCGCGGCCTAGATAAGACCTGTATTCCTCCTCGTTAGGTTTGGGGCACGGCATGGCTATGCCCCTACAGTCCATTCAACCCGGATCTGTAGGGGACTGGCTCAATGTGCCCCAAACCTAACGAGGAGGGGTTAAAAGTCTTCACAGCCATCCAAATCCATCACCCGCAATGGTACGCCCACTTCGCTATAGGCGATCGCATAGCCCGCGCCTTTCGCCTCTCGCTCCGCTTCTTTACACAAAATCGGATCTTGAATCCAAAGGTTCAGCCGATCGAGTCTAGCTAGCGATCGCATTTCCCTTGGTTCGACCCTCGTTTGCATCGGCATCGCTTTCGATTGGGTTAGGAGGCTCAAGCGCTTGGTGACGGCAGCCGGGATTTCAGCCATGGCTGGGGCGATCGGCGCAATAAACGGGGTCGTAAATGAAGTTCCAAAGGACGAACCTGGGGATGGGGCGTAAACGGGTTCGATCGCTTGGTTCAAGGTCGGCAGTTTGGACAGTACGTTGGCTTGTTCGCTAGGTTGAATCTCGATGCCAGACTCTAAACGCTGTTTTACATTTTGCAGATAGCGTTGATTCTTCAGGCAGTAGCTATGCCAGTCGATTTCGAGATTGCTATGGTGTTCGTATTTTAAATAGTGTTTACAAATAATTCCCATCACATCTTCGATCGCCATGGCTCCGAAGGCTTTGGCCTGGAAATGATCGCCTTTTTGCCAGACCTCCGCCCGATCGCGCACAAAGTCTTCCTGCAAAAATCCCGTGTCCGTGAGCCAAGGGCCGTCGGGATAGAGCAGATTGGCTTTGGAACGCGGGGGCCGGATGCCGAGGGCGGGGTCGTAGGCTGTGAGGCGTTGGGTCTTTAGGGACTCAGATCCCTGGAGGGCGAGGGTGTACCATGGGCCGTCTTGAATGATCCACGATCGACGCATGAGTCGGTTTAGGCTCGGCTTGAGGGCGTGGCGGGGAATGGATCCGAGGGATTCAAATTGTTCTAGAGTTAACTGGGTCCGATCGCAGTTGAAGGTCTGGTAACACAGCAATACCATGACTTTGAGGTCGTCGCCGCTGAGGGTCTTGAGGGCGCTGGTGATGGCGAGGGGGAGCGGGGTGTGGGTCATGCGATCGATCGGCTGGAGGGCGGATGGATTTTGGTTCTATTGTACTATTTTGGGAAGAAGGGTGGGGCGGGTGGGGGCCGGGAAGAATGATGCGTTGCTTCGCTTAACGTATCCTACGTCGGATGTCGGGTTTGACGATCGGGTCTTCCCGGCTTTTGATGGGCTATGCTTTGAACTTTTCGGTGATGCGGCGCATGGCTTCATTCACGTTGTCTCGGCTGTTGAAGGCTGAGATGCGGAAATATCCTTCGCCTGCTGCGCCGAAGCCGGACCCCGGTGTGCCGACGACGTTGCAGGTTTCGAGCAGCTTGTCGAAGAAGTCCCAGCTCGATAGGCCGTTGGGGGTTTTGACCCAGACGTAGGGCGCATTTTCACCGCCGTAAACTTGGATTCCGGCATTCGTGAGATCCCGGCGAATGATCGCGGCGTTTTCCATGTAGAAGTCGATCAATGCACGGGTTTGCTCCTGTCCTTCAGGTGAATACACCGCTTCTGCTCCGCGCTGCACAATGTAGGAAACGCCGTTGAATTTGGTCGATTGACGACGGTTCCATAGGCTCCACAGCTCCACGTCTTGGCCGTCTTTGGTCTTGCCTTTGAGGCTTTTCGGGACGACCGTCAGGGCGCAACGGGTTCCCGTGAATCCGGCGTTTTTCGAGAACGATCGAAACTCAATGGCACAATCCCGCGCTCCTTCAATCTCATAAATCGAGTGCGGTAAGGTCGGATCCTGAATGAAGGCTTCATACGCCGCGTCAAACAAAATAATCGAGCCGTGCGATCGGGCATACTTTACCCAAGCTTCCAAATATTCCCGAGTCGCTGTTGCACCCGTAGGATTATTCGGAAAGCAGAGATAAATTAAGTCAACTTTCTCCGTGGGAATTTCCGCAACGAAGCCATTATCCGCAGAAATCGGCAAGTACACAAATCCGTCATATTCGCCCTTGTCGTTCATTTCCCCCGTGTGACCCGCCATCACGTTGGTATCCACATAAACGGGATAAACCGGATCTGTCACAGCAATGACATTATCGTCACCCAAAATATCTAAAATGGCCCCGCCATCACACTTCGAGCCGTCGGAGATGAAGATTTCGGAGGCGTCGATGTCGCAGCCGCGTGCTTTGAAGTCTTGCTGGGCAATCTTTTCTCTGAGCCATTCGTAGCCCTGTTCAGGGCCGTAGCCTTTGAAAGTCGATCGGTTGCCCATGTCGTTTATTGCCTTGACCATCGCCTCGCGGCAGGCTTGGGGCAACGGTTCTGTCACATCGCCAATGCCCAGACGAATAATCTTTGCATCCGGATTAGCCTGAGCAAATCCATTGACGCGCCGTGCAATCTCAGGGAATAGATATCCCGCTTTCAACTTCAGATAGTTCTCATTAATTCTTGCCATGACCCGTCACTACCCCAAGTTCTTAATGTCCTAAACAACCGAATTCACCCCAAAAATCACGGGCGAATCCCTTGACCAATCTTTAGGCGAATTCACAAATTAGTGTAGCGTCAATCGGGGATGTAGCAAGATTGCAACTGGATTGCAGCTCTAGAGACGGTCTTCTAGGCAAGGAGTCCGTATACTCAGTTATTCCCAAGACTTCTCCTCAAGGTTCAGCCTTTTAGCCGATCGATCGCCCCCATAGCTCAATCTTATAGGCGATGAAGGACTTGCCTAAAATTGGGACAATGAAAAGTGGTAATTTCATTTTTAATTGGGTGAACACATCATAGACGTTAAGGGATGACCGTCTTAAGCTGCGCCTTACGGAAAGTTTAAGATTTAGACGACTCGAATAAAGTTTTCAAAATGAACGGTCTAAAGCCACGAAATTTCAGAAGATGACGTTATGGTCATTGTCATCTGGTTTTAATTTTTCCAAGCAATTCTTCTCTATAGGTTTCAAGACTATGCAAAGCTTACTAAATCGTGCTCAAGTCACTCCCGTCCAACCCGTCGTTGCCGTCCAAGAGGCTCTCCAACAGCCCACCATCCTTCGTCCTCAAGGTCACATGAACGCCGATCGCGTATTGGCATTCCACGATCAGCTCACCCGAGCCGTGATGTCTCCCACTTCTGCATCCTTGACCGTAGACATGAGCGAAGTCGAATCGTTGGACAGCAAAGGCTTAATGACGTTGATTTCCACCTTGAACCTGGCAGAGCGCATGAACAAGCGTTTCAACCTTTGTTCTCTCTCCGCCCCAACACGAATCGTTCTCGAATTGAGCCAGCTCGATCGCGCCTTTGAAATTGTAGAAGCCGTTGCCATTTGATAGTCAGATGAAGGTCAGACCTAGGAATTGAATTAAGTATTTTAGGCAGTACACTAAAAATAGGCGAAGGGTTCTCGTAATCCTTCGCCTATCGTTTGTATACTGAAGCCTAGCCTTGAACCTACTGGAGCCGATCGACCCGTGACAAGCGCCATAGCCAGCGTCGTAGCCATGCCCGAGGGGACGGTCGAACGCCTCCTCACCCCCGATATCCATAGGCCTGCTCGGTATTTGGGCAATGAACTGGGTGCTGTGCATAAGGACTGGAGGAGTGCCACGGTGCGGTGGGTGCTGACCTACCCTGAAGTTTACGAAGTCGGGGCGTCGAATCTAGGCCATATTATTCTCTACAGCATTATCAATGCGCAGCCTCGCCAACTGTGCGATCGGGCCTATCTCCCGGCCCCTGATTTGTCTGCCAAACTCCGTGACGGTGGGATTCCGCTGTTTGCGGTGGAATCTCGGCGATCGGTGGCTGAATTTGATATTTTGGGTTTCAGTCTGTCCTATGAGTTGGGAGCCACCAACATCCTGGAAATGCTGGATCTCGCTCAGATTCCCCTTACCTGGGCCGATCGACAGACGGGTGATTATCCGTTAATTTTTGCCGGAGGACAGACTGCGACCTCGAACCCTGAACCCTACGCAGACTTTTTTGACTTTGTGGTTCTCGGTGATGGGGAAGAGTTGCTTCCAGAAATCGGATTGGTTTTGGAAGAAGGGAAAGTGGCCGGATTGTGTCGAGAAGACCTACTGCTCGATCTGGCCCAAATTCCAGGGGTCTATGTGCCGCAGTTTTACACCCTACAGCCCGATGGCTCGGTGTTGCCTCATCGATCGGACGTACCAGCGCGCATTCTTCGCCGGGTCGCAACGCCGATTCCTGCCTATTCCATTGGTCTGGTTCCTTACGTCGAGACGGTTCACGATCGCCTCACCATTGAGATTCGTCGGGGCTGTACGAGGGGATGTCGGTTCTGTCAGCCGGGAATGTTGACCCGTCCAGCGCGGGATGTGGAGCCGGAAGCGGTGATTGATTCCATTGAGACGGGGATGCGAGCGACGGGCTATAACGAATTTTCGCTGTTGTCCTTGAGCTGTTCAGATTATTTGGCCTTGCCTGCGGTGGGCGTCGAAATCAAAAATCGCCTCCAGAGCAATAATATTTCTCTGACCCTGCCGAGTCAACGGGTCGATCGATTTGATGAAAACATTGCCAACATTTTGGGTGGGACGCGTCAGGGCAGTCTCACCTTCGCGCCTGAAGCGGGCACCCAACGGATGCGTGACATTATCAACAAGGGCTTGACCAATGAGGAACTCTTAAGGGGGGTAAAAACCGCGTGGGACAAGGGTTGGGACAAGATTAAGCTCTACTTTATGATTGGTTTGCCCGGTGAAACCGACGCTGATATTATGGGCATTGCCGAGACGCTCCAGTGGTTACGCCAAGAGTGTAGTGCGCCCAAGCGGACCCGACTCGACTTCAACGTCACCATCTCTAACTTCACCCCAAAACCCCACACCCCCTTCCAATGGCACTCCGTCTCTACCGCTGAATTTCTTCGCAAGCAGGCATTGTTAAAGTCGGCGTTTCGGCAGATTCGAGGCATGAAGGTCAACTACACGGATGCTCGAATTTCAGCAATGGAGGATTTTGTGGGTCGGGGCGACAGGCGGTTGGCTCCTGTGATTCGTCGAGCGTGGGAACTCGGGGCGGGCATGGATGCCTGGTGGGAGAGCTTAGACAAAGCCTTTGGAGCTTGGACTCAGGCCATAGAAGAATCCGGGCTGGACTGGAAATATCGTCAGGTGGAAGCCGGGGAGTGGGATCTTTTTAGCCCGAAGGAAGGATTGATTGAGCCAGCGATCGACAGTGAACCCGACCGAATGCCAGACCTGACCCAGGCACTGCCTTGGGATCATCTCGACACCGGAATCGATAAACGTTGGCTGTATGACGAACTCAACCGAGCGCTAGAAGCGGCGACGATTCCGGACTGCTCCTTTGATGCCTGCTCTCACTGTGGCGTCTGTGGGGTTGATTTTGGCCACAATGTCATTGTGCCTGCGTTGCCGATTCCGCCCTTTGATGGCCAGTTCAAGCCCAAGAGCGATCGCATTCAGCGCCTTCGACTCCGATTTGCAAAGTATGGCGACATGGCGCTCGTGAGTCATTTGGATTTGTTAAGGCTGTTCGATCGAGTGGTGCGTCGGGCTGGACTGCCAATTTCCTTTACGAATGGGTTTCATCCCAGTCCGCGCATTATTCCGGCCAGTGCGTTGTCCTTGGGCATCACCAGCGATGGTGAAATTATGGACTTTGAGCTAACGGAACGCATGAATCTTGAGGATTTTCAGACGCGATTGGCGGCGCATCTCCCCAAAGATCTGCCTGTGGTCTCTGTAGAAGAACTTCCCATCAAGGCCCTGGCTGCCACAGCCTCGCTTGAACAGGCTGAATATCGGCTAAATATCGGAGTCTCTGAAGACCCAGAAAAGAGTCAAACTCCCGCCCTTACCCTGGAGAGGGTTCAATCCTGGGTCGATGAGGTGCTGTCCCAAGATGAAATCCTAGTGGAGCACAAGACAAAATCGGGAAAACTGAAAGACGTGAACGTCCGATCGCGTCTGTTTGAGCTTGAAGTTGAGTCCGTAGACGCGGTAGAGACGGATCCGATCGCCGTCCAAATGACCGTGCGATATGTCGGAAGTTGTCAAAACAATGGCACGTTGCTCCGACCGGATGAAGTCGTAAAAATGCTGGAAGGCGTCTCTCACCAGTCCCTGCTTCTCCAACGCATCCATCGAATGCGGCTCATCTTGACTTCTCCCGAGATCGCTGCCTAAAAGCCACACTCCACCTAGACTTTAATCCATCGCCGTTCAAGGGGATCAAATCCACGCTATAATCCAGTGCAATGAGAAACTCCTGCTGAAGGCTCTCCTCAGGTTGCAATGAGGGTTAGGGTTATTCTGAGCAGGTGCGTTCACTCTGACTTCAGGTTTTGCGTTAGGTTAAATTCAAGGTGTCGGTTGGTGTTGATGAGATTTATCAAACACAGCTCGCACTTCGCGGCTAGTTTCAATTGCCTTGGTTCATTTGCGCGAGAACGCAAGTTGGACCCGTTCAA
Organism: Synechococcales cyanobacterium; assembly: GCA_043764895.1. GTDB lineage: Bacteria > Cyanobacteriota > Cyanobacteriia > Leptolyngbyales > Leptolyngbyaceae > JAAFJU01. The sequence continues at coordinate 26,700 of JAYUJY010000061.1, forward strand.
TGGCTGCCCCGTCTAAGTTTTAGGAAGAGATTGAATGTCGAAGCAAATTATTATTGCGGAGCAGCACCGGATTGCTGCGGTATTTGAGGCGGATCAGATACAGGAATTGGTCGTCGCCACCGGAACCCATCAGGTTAGTGATATTTATCTCGGTGTCGTCGAAAACGTTCTCCCTGGGATTGATGCGGCGTTTGTCAACATTGGCGACTCCGATCGAAATGGGTTCATTCATGTGACGGATCTTGGTCCGCTGCGACTCAGGCGATCGGGCGGGTCTATTACAGAACTTCTGGCCCCCCAGCAAAAGGTGCTGGTCCAGGTCATGAAGGAGCCGACGGGGACGAAAGGTCCTCGCCTGACCGGGAATGTTTCTTTGCCGGGGCGCTACTTGGTTTTGATGCCTAATGGTCGCGGCGTGAATCTATCGCGTCGAATCAGCAGCGAAAATGAGCGAAACCGACTGCGAGCGCTGGCTATTTTGATGAAGCCTGCGGGGATGGGCGTCGTGATTCGGACGGAAGCTGAAGGAATTCCTGAAGAAGCGATTATTGAGGATCTGGAAAATCTTCAAAAGCAGTGGGAGAGCGTGCTCCAAGAAGCCTCCTCGACCCGCGCTCCGGCCTTATTGAACCGAGATGATGACTTTGTGCAACGGGTGTTGAGAGATACCTATTGCAATGAAGTCAATCGCATTGTGGTGGATTCGGCTCAGGGGATGAAGCGGGTGAAGCAGCATCTCACCAGTTGGAGTGGCGGTCGGATGCCGCTGGGCATTTTGGTCGATCAGCACAATGAACGATCGTCCATCTTGGAGTATTTCCGAGTGAATGCGGCGATTCGTGAAGCCATGAAGCCGCGTGTAGACTTGCCTTCCGGTGGCTACATCATCATTGAAAAGACCGAAGCCTTAACCGTCATTGATGTCAACTCCGGATCGTTTACCCGATCGGCCACTGCGCGCGAAACCGTTCTCTGGACCAACTGTGAGTCTGCGACGGAGATTGCTCGTCAACTGCGACTCCGAAATATTGCTGGCGTGATCATCGTTGATTTCATCGACATGGAATCCCGGCGAGACCAGTTGCAGGTGTTGGAGCATTTCAACCAAGCCATGCAAACCGACAAGGCCAAGCCTCAAATCGCTCAGCTCACCGAGTTGGGGCTAGTCGAGTTGACCCGTAAACGCCAAGGGAAGAATATTTACGAACTCTTCGGCAGTCCTTGCCCTTCCTGTAATGGCCTAGGGATTCATACGCATTTGCCCGGTGAAGCTCCGAGCGCGCTGCAAGTCAATCATCAGTATCACCATTACGAAGAAATTCCCGATCATTTTGCACCTGCACCACAGGCGGCGATCGGCAACTACGGCGAAGGCAGCAGCCGAGATGGGAGCCGGGAGGTCAACCGCGAAAGCCGAGGCCGCGTGAGTCGTGAAACTCGAAATCCGCGAGACACTAGCAAGCGCCCAGAGGCTCGATCGGTTCCCCGTGATGCCTATGCAGCACCGGAGTCCTATGGATTGCCCGAGGCAGGAGCCTATGAAGGCGACAGCGACACCGATCTCGAACTCCTCCATCACCCGAGTTACCAAGAGCGTCAGCGCAACGGTGGCGGAAACCGTCGTCGTCGTCGTCGGGATGCACCCTTCGATCGTGAAGCAACCCCCACAGCCAGCTCAACTGCGACGCCTTGGAGTGAGGAGAGCGATCGTCCCAGTCGATACGTGCCCTCTATTCCGACACGGGAACCTGAACCTGTTCATCGTTTTATCGAGGAGGAAGAAGAAGAGGAAGAAGAAGAGCGCGTGATCACCCCCGAAGTCCGTGAGCCTCGGGACGATCGGCGGAGTCGAGGGCGTCGGGATCGTTTTCCCAGTGAGCCACCGGAAGTGATTCATGTCGAGATGAGCAGTGAGGAACAAGATGTTTACGCTTGGATGGGAATATCGCCCCTCGTCATGTCCAGCCAAACGCCGAAAAACCCCCGATCGGCGGTGATTTCGGTTCATCTTCCTGGAGAAGCGCCTGAGGATCCGATAGAGGCCACTTTTGAGCCGATCGTGAATGGGGTTCTTAATGAGCAGCCCGAGTTTGACTTGAAGGCTGTAGAGTATCCGACGGCTGAGTCGTTCGCGGGTCGGTCCTTGGATGAGGATGAGGACGACTTTTCAGCGGCGGCAACTCGGATTCGACGGACTCGGGCGAGCGGAGTAGTTTCGCCGCCTGTTAAAAAAGTGATTGGGATGAGTTCTCGATCGGATGAGTATGACCCGGATCCTGTTCTCGCCTTTGAACCCTTTCAGGTCAAAAGTATGACCGCCGAACCCGTCGTTCGGGCGAGTGTGCCTATGGATGATTCTGATGGAGATTTGGATGAAAACGGGGCACCTCGCCGCCGTCGTCGTCGATCGTCTGCGACTTAGAGCTTGGCCTTTATCTTGGTGACGCTTCCTACGCTGGAATATGAAACTGCGCTCTGGGAACAGGGGTTGCTTCAAGTGGCTGGCGTAGACGAGGTGGGATTAGGGTGCTTGGCCGGACCTATTGTTGCGGCAGCGATCGTGATTCCCAGAGAGGTCCAGACGATATCACTCGTTCGGGACTCTAAGGCGCTGTCCTCAAAGCAGCGTGATCAAGCTTTTGAGCAACTGTCTCGCCAAGGTCTGCTGATGGGCATCGGCATGGCGTCGGTATCCGAAATTGGACAGGTTAATGTTTTGCAGGCGTCTTATCTGGCTATGAGACGCGCTATTGCTCGGGTGCAACCGATCGACCATGCGCTGATTGATGGACGTCCCATTAAGGTTGAACTCGGGGTGCCGATTACGACGCTCATTAAAGGCGATGCGCGCTCCTATGCGATCGCCTGCGCTTCTATTGTGGCAAAAGTGCGCCGCGATCGACTCATGGTCCACCTGGCAAAGCGCTATCCTGGTTACGGGTGGGAGCGCAATATGGGATATGGAACGCCGCAACATCTTCAAGGCCTCCAGTCGATCGGCATTACGCCGTGGCACCGCACCACCTATGCACCCGTCCGGCTGGCGATGCTTGAGGCGTCAAATCAGGAGATCAAAAAAAATCCCTTTGATGACGCCGAAGCTCTTTCATCAAAGGGATTAGAAGGGAGAATTGAAAATCTACACGGATGAACCTCTCATTGAGGGATCTGAACTCACAAAAGGCTGGACTAGCGGTTGGACTAAAAGCTAACCTGTGTGGTCAATCACCTTGAATCGCTCATGATTCCTTATACGCTGAGTTGAGGCTTCATTCCGTACAAATTTCAACATCACTTTCAATATTCTTTTAAGTCACCCTTTTAAGTCACCACAAACCATTCTTCGATCGCATCTTCCTTAGTGTTCGTGTGTCGGTTGTGAGTCTCCCGTTCAAACTCTAGATTAATCGATCGATTTTGCTCCCCATCAGCGGCCACCGCAAAAATCGGGAACTTCAGTTCACCATCTTGGAACGACATCTGGAACCGAAACGTTCCGTCAGAATTGAGAACGATCGGTTGACCATCGACATAGACCGTCGCATCCGGTTCAGTGGCTCCGTAAACAATCAGTTCGGCATCGGCAATCAACCAGAATTTGCGAGGCTGCTTCTGAACTAGATCGCCCGAAAAACCTGCGCCCGACATCGTTAGACCAGAGGCATTAGGTCGTGCCCAAAGACCCGCGCCGGAGGGGAAGACGTAGGAACTTACCGTGTTTTGATGAGGCTGAATGGGGGGCAAGTTTTGCATGGATCCGTAGAGCGATCCGGTAACGCGCTTCGACTCCACTTCACCCGCAAACTCAAAGAACTGCTGATGGAGTTCAGGGTTAGTTGTAATGGTCGCTGCGGCAACTGCTGCGTTGCCAATTTTATTAATCGGAGGCACCAGAGCGGCGATCGTCTGACCTTCCAAATTGGCGTCCCACTCGACGGTGACAAAGTTATCTTCAATCCATTCCGATGGATAAACCGGAGGAACGCGCATCGTCGCCGATCGCGCCAGAATTAGCCAGCGGCCATCCCACGTCCGATACCCAATTTCCAATAAGTAATCGCGATCGCTAACCGGAATAGGAAGGTACCATTCCTTCGCCATTTCATCACAGCCATACTCCTGCAAACTGTGAGGCGACTGGCTCTGCAAATCAATATCCGTTACATCAAACAGTCGCAAGGCCAGTTGCTGCCCGCCTTGGCGACGAAGTTCCTCTTTTCGATCGTTGCTGATATCCCAGTAAGCATAGGCCCATTGGGGGTCACGCGGCAGCATCACGATGCGGCTTTCCCCATACCCGTTGGGCAGATCCATCAGTTCGTGATCGACATCTGCAAGCGATACATCGACGGTTGAGACGGCTTGCATTCCGTACTTTGATGCTTCAATCATGGCTTCCTCGGGACCTTGTTTCTGGAGAATGGAGGATAGGAGTTGGTCTTTTCGCATCCGGCTATAGCGGGAGACACCTACAAAGCTAGCCACACGGCGAAGCTGGCGAAGGGTCATTTCTTCAAGAGGGATTTGAGGTGTCGTCATGGAAAGAGACCTAAAACTAAAGAGAATCTGAGGGATGAAGCAAGGGCGATCGAATGGCTAGCTGAACTCAATTCAGACCCAACCCTTAAGATTTAATGAACTATTTTTTGAGATGGTCTCATAGTGGGGTATTCCCGAGGTGGGATCAACCGATCGAGCCAACCATTTTTGGGGATCAGTTGGGGATCAAACGGGTTTTGAGGGGTTGCGGGGATCGCTATGTCAGAATATCCTGACATAATTAGCCGTGGGGGATCATCGAATCGCGCGATGGGGATCGAAATTGGGTCTCCGTTTCATGACTTTTAGGATTCTCCCGACATTATCCTGACACTACGCCCATCAGTGCGCTAATCTCCCTGTGTGGTTACGATTGGGGTTCAGTACGGTTTTATGGGTAAATCTCGATCGAAGAATACTTTTGTGGAGTGGTTTTCGCGGGTCATCGCGGCGATGCTCCTAGCGGGGCAGGTTGTGGTGCATCTTTTGCAGGGTAAAATCCACGTCCGCAACACCCTGGACCAAATGTCAGTGGTGGGTCCGGAGTCGTTGATGATCGCTTTACTGACGTCTACCTTTGTGGGCATGGTCTTTACCATTCAGGTCGCGCGGGAATTTTTGAACTTCGGCGCTGGGGCTGCGGTGGGCGGGGTGCTGGCATTGACCCTCGCGCGTGAACTTGCGCCCGTCTTGACGGCGGTGATTGTGGCGGGTCGGGTCGGGTCGGCGTTTGCGGCGGAAATTGGGACCATGCAAGTAACGGAGCAAATCGATGCACTTTATATGCTGCGGACGGATCCGATCGATTATTTGGTTGTTCCGAGAGTGTTGGCCTGTTGTTTGATGCTGCCGCTCTTGACGATTTTGGGGTTATGTACGGGGCTATTGGGCGGGATGGCGATGGCCGAGTTGATTTACAAGATTCCGGCGCGCGTTTTTTTGGATTCGGCGCGGAGTTTTTTGACGGTGTGGGACCTGTGCAGCGCACCGATTAAGGCGATGGTGTTTGGGTTTTTGATTTCCATTATTGGGACAAGCTGGGGCTTAACGACGACAGGCGGCGCAAAAGGCGTAGGCGAATCCACCACCACGGCGGTCGTTACGTCGCTATTGGCGATTTTTGTATTTAATTTCTTTTTGTCCTATGTCATGTTTGCGGGATCGGGGAGTGCGGTGTTGCGATCGCTTTAATCCATCGCTTTAATTCAAACTGCACTCCCGTTTACGCTAAGAATTCTCACAAATGTGTGCGAGACCCCTTGCATGGGGATCCCATAGCCCTGAAACTATTAGGCAGGCGTTGAATGGGTATAAAGGTTTACATCTTGTGAAAAGAGTTTTAGGAATCATTTTGGGTGGCGGTGCGGGGACTCGGTTGTATCCTCTAACCAAGAAACGTGCTAAACCTGCGGTCCCGTTGGCCGGGAAATACCGTCTCATCGATATTCCGGTGAGTAACTGTATTAATTCAGAAATTTATAAGATTTATGTCTTAACGCAATTTAACTCCGCGTCACTGAATCGTCACATTTCTCGCACTTACAATGCCTCTGGACTCGGGGCCAACGACAGCTTCGTCGAAGTTCTCGCGGCCCAGCAGACTCCCGAAAATCCCAACTGGTTTCAGGGTACCGCCGATGCGGTTCGGCAATATATTTGGATGCTTCAGGAGTGGGATGTCGATGAGTTTGTGATCCTGTCTGGGGACCATCTCTACCGCATGGACTACCGCAAATTTGTTGAGCGTCACCGAGAAACGGGGGCTGACATCACGCTGTCGGTGGTGCCCATGGATGACAAGCGGGCTTCGGATTTTGGGTTAATGAAGATTGATCCGAAGGGCCGGGTGATTGATTTTTGTGAAAAGCCAACGGGTGACGAACTCAAGGCGATGCAGGTGGACACGACGATTTTAGGGTTGAGTCCTGAAGCGGCGAAAGAGTCTCCCTACATTGCGTCTATGGGTATTTATGTCTTTAAAAAGGAAGCCTTAATCAAGCTTCTTCACCAAAACCCTGACTTCACTGATTTTGGGAAAGAAATCATTCCCAATGCGGCGAAAGAAAATAATATTCAAGCCTATCTCTTCAGCGGATATTGGGAAGACATCGGGACGATCGAGTCTTTTTACGACGCTAACCTAGCCCTAACCAACCCTAATCCGCCTTTCAGTTTCTACGATGACAATGCGCCGATTTACACGCGCCATCGGTTCCTCCCCCCCAGCAACTTTCTCGATACCACCATCACACAGTCGATCATTGGTGAAGGCTGTATGTTAAAAAAATGCCGTATTCATCACTCAGTCTTGGGCGTACGATCGCTCGTTAAAGAAGGATGCGTCATTGAAGACACGTTGATTATGGGCGCGGATTTCTATCAAACTCAAGCCGAAATGTCACGGGACAGCTCGAACGGAGACTATGTTCCGGTGGGCATTGGCCAAAATACAACGATTCGCCGTGCCATTATCGATAAAAATGCGCACATTGGCCGCGATGTCCAAATCATCAATAAAGATCGCATTGAAGACGCCGATCGTGAACACATGGGGTTCATTATTCGTAACGGCATTGTGGTCGTCGTGAAAAATGCGGTGATTCCAGACGGCACTATTATTTAGGTAAACAGAAGATTTCTAACGGTCCGGTTCCTCAGCCTAGAAGTGGGGGAGCCGGATTTTTTATGCAGCTAAGAAACCAGGGTTAGACTAATGATCACTTCACGTTGTGAATCCAAATGGATTACCGATCGTTTAATTTCAAAAAGCTAAAAGAGCAGTTTGGGATTCAGCCTCGTTTGAGTCCGCTCTTTCCATCCGTTCAGCCGATCGCGCCTTCTGCTTGGCTTTTTAAAGACGGAACGGTGTTGTCTGCGATCTATGGAGCGGTGACGACGGGGGATGTTTGGCGATTTCTTAAGTTGAGTGGGGACGCGATCGATCGTGATCTTCAAATTGATTCGGAAACGCATTATCTCGATAATCTTCCCATTGTGTTAGGCATTCTTCAACGCATTGTTGAAACGGTGTGAGATTGACAGAAAATGCTTCACAAACCCCGGCTTCAAATTAGCCGTGATCGGGATCTACGATCGGTCTTTGAAATGGATTAGGCCGATCGGTAGATTATCGGGATGGAACCGGAATTTAGGGTTTGTATCCAAGTTTGTATAGGGCTGTGACAGTGTACTGGCGCACAAGCTCATCTGAGTCTTTGAGCAATGGGATTAAGTTGGGTATCGCAGACTTTGCAGACTCACCCATATCGCCAAGAACCTCGACAGTAATTTTTCGCACATCTAAATCTGGGTCTTTGAGCAACAGAATTAAGCTGGGCATAGTGGACTTCGCAGACTCACCCATCTTCCCAAGAGCCTTGACAGCCGACGATCGCACATATTTATCTGAGTCCTTGAGCAATGGAATTAAGCTGGGTATTGCGGACTTTGCAAATCCACCCATATTTCCAAGGGCAGAAGCAGCCGACCATCGCACATATGCATCTGAGTCCTTGAGCAATGGGATTAAGCTGGGTATTGCGGACTTTCCAGATTCATCCATATTTTCAAGGGCAGAAGCAGCAAAATTTCCAAGGGCAGAAGCAGCAGACGATCGCACATTTGCATCTGGGTCCTTGAGTAACGGGATTAAGCTGGGTATCGCTGACGCACCTATGCTCTCAAGAACATAAGCAGCCAACCGTCGCACATCTTTATCTGAGTCTTTGAGCAAAAGGATTAAGCTAGGTATCGCGGACTCGCCCATCCTTCCAAGGGCTATGGTAGCCGACCATTGCACATAGTTATCTGAGTCTTTGAACAATGGGATTAGGCTGGGTATCGCGAACTTTGCTGACTCGCCTATTGTGCCAAGGACAAACGCAGCAGACCCTCGCACACGACTGTCTGAGTCCTTGAGCAATGGGATTAAGCTAGGTATTGCGAACTTTGCAGATTCCTCCATTCTCCCAAGCGTATAAGCAGCAGATACTCGAACACGCTTGTCTGAGTCGTTGAGCAATGGGATTAAGCTGGGTATTGCAGACTTTGCAGATTTATCCATTCTCCCAAGGGCATAAGAAGCAGATAGTCTTACCTCCGCGTCTAAGTCTTTAAGCAATGGGACCAAGCTAGGTATCGCGGACGGACCTATTTTCCCAAGGGCAGAAGAAGCCGCCTCTCGCACTCTAGGATTCGAGTCTTTAAGCAATCGGACCAAGTTAGGTATCGCGGACGGACCTATTTCCCCAAGGGCAGAAACAGCCAACTCTCGTACTCTCGGATTTAAGTTTTTGAGCAATGGGACCAAGCTAGGTATCGCGGACGGACCTATTTCCCCAAGGGCAGAAGCAGCCGACTCTGGCACATTCCAGCCTGAGTCTTTGAGCAATGGGATTAAGCTGGGTATCGCGGACGGACCTATTTTCCCAAGGGCAGAAGCAGTCATCTGTTGCAAACCCATCTTTGATTCCTTGAGCAATACGATCAAGCTAGGTATTGCGGACTTTGCGGACTCACCCATTTCTCCAAGAGCCTCGACAGCGGACGATCGACTCTGTTCATTTCCTGTTTTCAGTTGTTGAATTAACTGATCAATGGTCTGACTCTGCTTCACGGGTTGTGGGACTGCATATTGCGATCGCGCCACCTCACCCGTACCCACAACTTGAACCACCGTCAACAGCACAACGGGAAAAGCCTTGAGCAGCAATTTCAGATTCATCGTAAACCTACCTTGATTAAGAAGCTGGAATATTTAGACAAGACGTGGGGCAATTGATCACTTTTTCATTGGGTTTGGGGCACGGCATGGCCATGCCCCTACAGTCTCTTCAACCC
>JAYUJY010000062.1:0-36024 GCA_043764895.1 Synechococcales cyanobacterium
GAGCCATGCCCCTACAGATCCGGGTTCAAGAGGGTTGTAGGGGCATGGCTCGCCGTGCCCCAGACCTAATTTTAATTGCCCCAAACCTAATTTTAATAACGGTCTTACTTTCGCCACGCAGTACTAAGGTGCCTTCTTCCTAAACCCATTCATCGTCATCCCAAGCATCTCGATCGCGTGGTGAACCTTCCTGAGGCTGGGCATCTAGCGGGCGCGGTTGAGCTGTGAAGCTTTTAGACGGGGGCGAGTTTGTCGGATGTTTTGGCGCGAGGTTTGGGAGGGGAGGGCGATCGGTTGTGCGATCGTCCTCACGCTCACTCAGGCGATCGTCATTCCATTCATCATGGGGGATGCGATCGGGTTCGCGTCTGGGTTGACGATCGCGGTCTCGCAGTTGATTTCGCGCTTGTTCACGATCGCGATCGGATTCTTTTAGAGGTGCCTCGTCGTCAGCATCAACCCAATGATCAAAATCAAACTCAACGGCTTTGAAGTCGGGATTAGATTCAGCATCAGGATTTGAAGTGGTCCTCGAACGAATCGGGTCTTCACCCAACCCATCCTCTAGAAACTCCTGTGCCCGATCTTTGACTTTAGCGGTGACCGAAGCCGTAACCGATCGGGCGCGATCGACCCACGACTTCATTCCAGACTGTAAATTTTGCTGTAGGTTATGGTTTGACTGCTCATCATTCAATCGTTCATTAATCCGGTCTGCCGTGCGTTTTAGCTTTGACTCTAACCGCTCTTCGAGTCCTGTAAACCGGGCTTCAAGTTTTTGATCCAATCCCACCTGAATCAGCTCCAGCCCCGGAACAATCCCCGCCGACACCATCACCCGCCCCCGCCCATAGCCCAAAATCTGGTTCGGATACAGCGCATAGAGCTTGCCCGTCAACCCCTGCAACCCATTGGACGAAAGCAAATAGTAGCGAATATTCCCCGATGCAAGCTGAAAGACATAATCACTGATTCGCCCGACCTTCGTGCCCTCATCGCTCCAGACTTCGCACCCGATCAACGTTTCCAACTGCTGGACCCGATCGCGATCGGTTTCCACCGGATCCGAATTCACCAGCACGCCATTCTCTCCGACCTTATCAATCTGGTCGAGATTAAACGCCAACTTCGTCCGGTCAAACCGTCCCGATTTACAAATAAACCCCAACACCCGATGCACTTTCGGGTAGCACCACATCACCTCAATCCGACCACACTCATCCATTGAGGCGCGATCGAGCACCAACTGATCTAAAAGCTGACTTTGCCGAACAAATTCTTCTGCCATGACGATCGCAAATCCAAATCACTGAGCGCGTAACCTGACTAAGCACGTAACTGAATGCTGACTCTGAACATTGTGTAACTTCTGACTGATTTCTATATTAAGGTGCGATCGCTTAGACTAGATCAATCAAGCATTTATATTTAAAAAAATTACAGCTATGGCAATCCAACTTCAGCAAGCGATTAGTATTGGTAGCTACTTGGTCAAACAACGTCTCACCGGACGCAAGCGCTTTCCCCTCGTGCTGATGTTGGAGCCGCTCTTCCGCTGCAACCTCGCCTGCACGGGCTGCGGCAAAATCCAGCATCCCACCGAAATCCTCAAGCAAAACCTATCTCCTGAACAATGTTTTGCGGCGGTAGACGAGTGCGGTGCTCCGGTGGTCTCTATTCCCGGCGGAGAACCGCTGCTTCACCCACAAATTGGTGAAATTGTCCGAGGACTGATCGATCGCAAAAAATACGTGTATCTCTGCACCAACGGTCTCCTGCTCGAAAAATCCCTCGATAAATTCACACCATCGCCCTATTTCACCTTCATGATCCATCTCGACGGGATGCGCGAGTGGCACGACAAATGCGTCGATCGGGTCGGCGTTTTTGACAAAGCCATCAGCGCCATCAAAGCCGCCAAAATAAAAGGCTTCCAGGTCAATACCAATACCACCGTCTTTGAGGGAGCCAACCCTGCGGAGATGCAGAAATTTTTCGACTTCCTCACAGAGTTGGGCATTGATGGAATGCAGATTTCTCCGGGCTACAGCTACGACTGGGCACCGGATCAGTCCCACTTCCTCAAGCGTGAAGAAACCCGATCGCTCTTCCGCCAAATCCTCGCCCCCTACACGTCCGGCAAAACCAAGTGGCAATTTAACCACAATCCCCTCTTCCTAGATTTTCTCACCGGGGAAAAAGACTATGAATGCACCCCTTGGGGGAGTCCGAGCTATAGCGTTCTTGGCTGGCAAAAACCGTGCTACTTGCTCAATGAAGGCTACGTCAACAGCTTCAAAGAACTGACCGAAGACACCGACTGGAGCAAATACGGCCATAAAAGCGACAATCCCAAATGTCAGGATTGCATGGTCCACTGTGGTTATGAGCCGACCGCTGCTGTAGATGCGCTCCAACCGAGAAATATGGGTCGTGCGATCGGGGCACTATTTGGCTAAAATATAATAAGATCTAGACTCTTCCAGAAATGGAGTCATTGGCTGCGTTATGGAGTCAATGATTAGCGAGTCAACGATCATTAGAGTGCTTTACTTCCTCCTCAAACCCTGTTTACTATGCGATCGTCATCGCCCCTATTGTCCTATCAGCAGGTTCTCGACACTCGGCAGTGCCCACTGTCCGAGCGGGAAGTAACGGTCCTCCTAGCCCAACTGCTCAACGAGATCTCCAGGCTTCACGGCAAAGGTCACATTCACGGAAATCTCAGCTTGGACAACCTTTGGCGTGACGTCGAGGGCGAACTCTATATGCATCCTGCTGCTGAATTTCGGCTAGGCTGGACGGCCCGAGATGACGTCCGATCGATCGCCCAAATGACCATTTGTCTCCTCACCAACCAGCCCTTTCATGCCGACTGGCAAGCCTATGCGACGATTCGCAAGCCCCTCGCTCAAATGCTGGCGGCATCGCTAAACTTTACGGCAGACTATCCGATTCGGGAAGCCGCTGACCTGCTGCAAGCCCTTCACCGCATCAATTCCCCGCAGCCGCTTCCTCCCATATCCGCTGCCCCGCCCCGCCGATCGCACTGGCTCAAAGTTCCAGGAATGATTGCCAAAAGCGTTTGTGTCTGGACCCTAAAGCTTTCCCTAGGCGCTCTAGTCCTGGGAACAGCGGGCTGGCTAGCGTATGAACACTTCAGAGATTTTTTACCTGATCCGCCTCGCAGAGTAATTGAGCCATCCCCTCAAGAGTCTCCAGCCTTAAAACCGACTCGATCGCCGACTCAAAAGCTGACCCCGCCCAATGAACCCACATCTGACCTTTTGCGCTCTTAATGCGTTGAATTAGGCGCACACTAAACCCGTCATGACTGACTTTGAACCCGTCGATCGTAAACTGCTCCCCATCAACCAGCGCTTCAAACTCGCCCAGCTCGGTGTCCAAATCGAGCGCCGGGGTACAAAGCTCAGTCTCCGCGCCACGCTTCCGCCACGACCGGGCAGTAACCGTCTGCGTCCCAGCCAACAGCGTCTTAGCCTTGGGATTGTCGCTACGATCGATGGTCTTAAGAAGGCTGAACAAGAAGCCAAGGTCCTCGCTCTGAGCCTGATGCAGAACAGCTTTGACTGGCGCGAATATGAAAACGCTGTGGCCGGACATCGCCTCAGCACCCTCGAACTCTCTCAGCAGATTCAAGCCTTCGAGACTGCCTTTTTTGAAATGCCTCACCGCACCTACCACCGAGCCAGCACCACCACCACTTGGCGCAGTGCCTACGCTCCCTACCTCCGGAAACTGGAAGCCAATGCGATCGCTCATCCTGCCCTCACCCTGCCCGAACACCTCTGCCAAACCCTAGAATCCTTTGAATCCCACTCCCGCAGTCGTGAAATCGGGTGTATTGCCCTCAGTGCCTTTGCCGAATTCATGAAGCTCGACATTGCCACAGAGCTAAAACCTCGGTTCTTGTCCAAAACTCGCGCCAAGACGATCGATCGCACTCGCAAAACCCGCGAACTCCCCACGGACGAGGAAATCCTAGACTACTGGACAAAAATCCCAAATCCGGCATGGCGATCGGTCTATGGCGTCATGGCCGCCTTTGGATTACGAAACCACGAAGTCTTTTTCTGTGACTACAGCGATCTTGCCCAAGGCACTCAACAAGTCCGAGTTCTGTCCAGCACCAAGACCGGAAGCCATGACGTCTGGGCGTTTCATCCTGAATGGGTGGATCAGTTTGACCTGCGATCGATCGTCCTTCCCGACGTTGCCACCGACCTAAATACCACCACCCTTCAGCGCGTTGGGCAGCGCGTCACAGCCCAATTTCGACGCTATGGCGTACCCTTTTCGCCCTACGATTTGCGCCATGCTTGGGCCGTCCGCACCATCCACATGGGCCTCTCCGATAGCGTTGCCGCCAAAATGATGGGACACTCCGTCACCGTTCACACCCGCACCTATCATCAATGGATCACCCACCGCGATCAGCAGTCCGCCGTTGATGTCGCCCTCGCCCGTCGATCGCCCATCGTCTCCCCATAACCAACCGTGCCCCCGCGCAATGCTGACGACCACCCAACCCTCAAACCCTGCTCAAAGCTCCACCTCGTGGCACGGTGAACTTGATTTGATCTTCACTTGCCAAGGCACCCAGACAAAACTAACCCACTGTAAAACGACTGCTCCCTACCGAGTCCAACGCGCTTTCCAAAACCCGGACGGAAGTTGCCAAGTGGTCATGCTTCACACCGCTGGCGGAATGGTGAGTGGCGATCGCCTGACGGCCAAGCTTCACCTCGGCGATCGAGCAGCGGCCCTCCTCACCACCGCCACCGCCGGAAAAATCTACCGCTCCACCGGACTCCAAACCCAACAGCACATTCACATCACCGTGGGCCAAGATGCCCGCCTCGAATGGCTCCCTCAAGAAACCATTCTGTTCGATCGCGCTTGGTTTAAGCAGACGCTGCGGATTGATCTGAAACCGGGGGCGACGGCGTTGCTATGGGATGTGACCCGGCTGGGACGAACGGCACATGGTGAACGGTTTATCTCGGGAGAATGGCGATCGCACACTGAAGTCTTTCGAGACGGCGTGCCGTTATGGATCGATCGGCAGTGGCTTCCAGCGAGCGCACAACTTTGGGACAGTCCCCACGGTCTGGCGGGACATTGCATCGTGGGGACGTTGGCATGGGTCGGACGATCGGTTTCTCCCGAACTCGTCAACGAAATCCGAGATCTGTGGCTGGGAGATAAAGCTCCAATAGGCGTCACCCGACTCACCGAAGGACTCCTCTGTCGATATCGCGGCACCTCTAGTCATGAGGTCAGAACGTGGTTTGTAGCGGTATGGAAACGGCTTCGATCGATGGATTCCAATCCTCCTTCCTGGGAGATTCCTCGCATCTGGATGATTTAAATTCTCGTTATGGGGATCGATCGCAACTTCTAGGAGGGTTTGGGTGCGATCGTTTATGAGAATTTACTGTTCTTCAGAGGAAACAGCTTGTGTAGTCCTAACAATCAGGGTACCCTATAGAAAATAAGGGAAATACGCTGAATATGTTGGGGTATTTCCTTAATTCAGAGTGTTGTGCAGGAAGTTTTGGAGTATTTACTCAGATCAGGATGATACTCAGATTGTTTCTGTATATCAAGTAGTTAGACACATTTAGTCAGGGTGGTCAAACGGAGTTTTGTTAGATTACATTTGAGTCGTAAGATAGGAAAAGGCCAATGAATGATCAAGACATAGTTCAAGCGCGGATGAAAGAGATAATGCAAATAAGTCAGGTTGGAGCAGAAAAACTTGGGAAGTTTTTGCATCGACAGCACTACGGCTTTGCTCACAGATTAATCCCTTACATCATTGGGGAACATTTTGACGAGTTAATCTCTGGTATTACAGACAATTTGAATCAAGAATGGATTTGCCGAATATGGAAGAACAGTGGGGATGCTACGCTAGAAAACTATTCAGTAGCGGTCTATCCATTATGTCAATTTATAAAAGCCTCAGATGAGATTGGAGTAATTTACTTTGTTATGCCAGCCCCTAGAACTACCGGGGAAGCACTATACACCAGTATTGTTTTTCTAATGGATGAAGATGCACCGTCTACCTGGCTATGGCGATACTTCACCCTTGAGTTAGGATCATTATTAGTCTCATCTTCATACTTGAATATATCTACGGATGACGCAGAGCCATCTGTTAACTGGACGTTTGCAGAGTGGGATGATTCCAACCATATGAATCGTGGAAAGTTTGAGTTTGAACCAACACTTAATAACTTTCTTGCTGCGGCAGTGGCAGAGGCTAAAAGTGATTGGTATTGAGTTTTAGTGTTCAGTCTAGACAATTCGAGGAGGTGAATGGTTGAGATATTTTGATAGGGTTACAAAATTATAGCTGCTTATCTTGGATATCAGACTGATGTTGTAATCGTTTTTCAGCTACTACAAAAAGTCGAATGGGTAAAGTTCATGAGCACATCAATAAGACCACTAGAAGAGTTAGTGAAAGAATTGTCACCTCAGTTGAAGGTTGAAGTACAAGCGTTTGTAGAGTCACTCTTAGCTAAGTCTAATCAACCTACAAAACGGAAACTCCGTCAAGACTGGGCAGGGACGCTCAAAGCGGATTACACATCAGCGGATTACACATCAGCGGATTACACATCAGTTGAGTTACAGCATCTTGCAGTTGAATGGAGAAATGGTTAATGTTTCTCCGACCTCTCAAAAGTGATCTTAATGAAAGCCAAAATTTATCTGTGGCGGCTCAACTTTGCCGTTAAACGAGTCATTTCTTTACGAGTCTAGACATTTCAACCTAAGCACTAAGGTATTTTGTCGTAAGGTAATATGGATGCCGATCGAACCCGATCGCAGTTTTATCGTGTTATTAGTAGCCCGTCGTCGTAAGGGTTAACGATCGCGTTCAGCCGCAGTGAAACATCCCTCGATCGTCCGCCCCAGCGTGTTGTTAGACCTACACTGAAGTCACCGATCGCTCTTCCAAGCTAAAATAGAGCGGTCAAGTCGCATCGAGGTCAAACCCTATGGCAGTCCGACAACCCTGATATAGCAAAGAAGAATTTGCCCAGCGCGGCGATGTTTTGTATGAGACAGAAATACGATCGCAAGTCGAAAAAGGCAATCATGGGAAGATTGTGGCGATCGTCGCCATGCTCTATCTGAAACGATGGACGGTGGAAGGGCTATTTCAAGTCGTTGCCAATAGTTTTCACTGTAAAATCAAGACATTGGGGTATCCCAGAGCGGCTTTATTCGTGTATTTGTATGGCGTTGGTGTCGTTCAATATCTTATCGACGGTGAAAGCGGCCTTAAAAGTGGTTCATGGGATAAACCCGCCTACGACCGGAAACATCCCCATATCGCAACGGCAAAACTATGCCGTGCCCCAAACCTAACGGGGTTTTGATCCAGGTCTTATTTACGCCGCGCAATACTAAATCGCTGAGGAAGATTCGTTAGGAGGACGCCCGTGATGACGAGCGACCCTCCACAGGCGATCGCAGCGGTCATCGGTTCATCCAAGAAAAAGACGCCCATCAGAACCGCGCTCATCGGCACCAGATTCGTGAAGACGGCGGTGCGACTGGCTCCTAGGGTTCGGATTCCATCGGCATACCAGAGGAACGCAACGACCGTGCCAAAGATTCCCATGTAGGCAATGCTCAACAGTGAGGTGAGGCTGGCCTGATGGAGATCGGTGAGCATTCCTTCGTGCAGGGCGATCGGCAAGAGCATAAGGCATCCGGCGACGCAGCTATAGGTGGTGGCTGTCAGACTGGAGACGTGGGTCAGCACTTTCTTCCCGACTAAGGTATAGGAAACCCAGCTCACCACGCATCCTAGCAATAAGAGATCTCCTAGCCCAATCCCTGTTTTGATTAACTCCAATGGGTTGCCCTGAGAAATAATCACGGACACGCCGATGAGTGAGGTGAGGATTCCGGTGATTTTTAGTTTGGAGAGGGGTTCTTTGAAGAGGAGGCTGGAGGCTAGGGCGATGGCGATCGGGTTTAGGGCGACGATGAGGGAGGCTCGGCTGGCGGGGAGGAGCTTGAGTCCACCGAGGAAAAAGGCGTTGTAGGCGAAGATTCCGGTGAGGCCCATGATGAGGATGCCTAGTGAGATGCTAAGCTTCGATCCCCCTAGCCCCCTTGGAGAGGTGGGACTGGAGAGGGTTGGGGGTTTGGATGTTGGATTTTTTGAGGCGGCTTGGATTAGGAGGAGGAGGAGGGAGGCGATCGCAAAACGGAGGAAGGCTGCGGTGAAGACGCCGACGGTTTGGACGGCTAGGCGGCCTGTGATGAAGGTTCCGCCCCAAAGGAGCATGGTGAGGATGAGTTTTAGATAGATGGGGAGATTACTGGGGAGATTCTTGGGGCGTTCGATCGGAGATGCCATGGTGTTCGAGAACGTGTTGAATAAAGGCTTGCCAGGTGGGGTTTGGGACCCAAATTTTTTCGAGGGTGGCTTGTGCTTCAAGATGTGGAACGTGATTGTGTATCCGCCGCCATAAATAGATAAACACAGAAACGCGCATATTTTTGGCGCAGTGAATGAACAGGCGTTTATTCTGCTTGCGTTTGATGATTTGGCAAAAGAACTCGAAGTCGGCTAGGGCGGGGCGATCCCAAAGGACAGGAATATGCAAGTATTCCATCCAAGCTGATTTGACCACAGCACTTTCGTCGGCTAAGGCATTCGTGGAATTGCTCAGGGCGAGGTTGATAATGGTGTCGTAATTTGCCGCTTTGATGAGGCCAAACTGGAAGGCATTGGGCTGTCCAGCGGTGGCGATTTGCGGGTTGATTTGGAGGAAGTAGTCGATTTCGGACAGGCGATCGGTCATAGGAATTTAGAATGTTGAATTTAGAAGTGAGAAGACTAGTAGTCTGCGGCGGAAGTACGACCTTGATTTTTCTTCGTTGGGTTTAGGACACGGCATGGCCATGTCCCTACATTCTCTGTAAACCCGGACTCTATAAACCCGGATCTGTAGGGGCATGGCTCGCCGTGCCCCAAACCCAACGAGGAGGCGATGAATACCTGGCTTACTTACGCCGTGCGGTACTAGAGGGTTTGTTTGGCCATGACCATGTAGCGGAAAATGTATTCCATGACTTCAACGAGGTTTCTGGCTCCTTGGGTTGAGTTGGCCCAGACGGTAATGCCGTGGTTGCGGATAAGGAGGGCGGGGATTTCGGGTGGGGTTTGGGTGAAGCGATGTTTCATATCGTCGGCGATTTTGGGGACTGAGAGATGGTTGGTGAAGAGGGGGAGAGCGCAGGTGGGGGACTCGTCCCAGATGCCTAAACCTTTGATCATTTCTAAGGGCGGAAGGACGATCGCGTCTTCACTTGTGAAATTTGACACTAGGTTTGCTTCGACCGAATGGACGTGATAACAGGCTTGGGCCTCGGGAAATAAACTATAAATTGCGTGGTGAATGCTGGTTTCGGCGGAGGGTTTGTTGCCCGGTTGGATCGCTTCCCAGGTTCCGTCCATTTGCATGTTGATAAAGTCGTCCTGGGTGAGTTCCCCTTTTGATTTGCCGCTGGCTGTGACCCAATAGCTGCTGCCATCTCGGGCCGAAAGATTGCCTGCGGTTCCCCACATCCAGCCGCGATCGTGAAAGTATTTTGCGGCGCTGATTAGATCGGTTCTTAAATCTGTCATAAGTGATTAACTCCAGTGTTGGTCTAGATAATCGCGAATTTCAAAAAAGTCGTTCCACGGGACGTAACTTTTGCCTTGCGCGTCTAAGTATTTAGCCAATCGATCGCGTGCAAAAACCAGATCGGCAGCCATAGCCATATTGAAGTCTGTAATCGAATCTCCAATGGCGATCGATTGATCGAATTCATACTTTGCCATGATGTCTACTTTTGCAACTAGTTCTGCCTCGCCTGCGTAGTTTGGAATGACTTTAAAAAATTCACCCGATGCATCAAGATCCACGGCATGAAGTCCTGCAAGTCGAGGTTTAAACTCTTCTAAGACCGTTTCGACCATAATCCGAATTCCACCTGAAACGACGATGCAGGGCACATCATGGGATTCAAGAAAGTCTAGAAATTCGGGGAAACCCGATCGGATCGGATGGGGTTTAGAAAATTCAATAATATTTAGATATTGGTCTGATGGAATGGATTCAAGGAGTTGCGTCACGCCTTCGCGGAGAGTCAGAGTTTGCGCGTACATTTGCGCCATGAGACGATCGGCAAGTCCCGGCGTTGAGAATTTCTTCAACAAATCAACAAAGGTATCGTGCAGCGTAATGGTGCCATCAAAGTCAGAAAATACGATCGTTTTTTTCATGATACTCCCCATTTTTCCAACGCCGATCGGAGCGCCGATGGTCCGATTTGATCCAGGTCAAAAGCCTCTCCTGGTTTCGCAATCTCCAACGCCTCAAAAAATGCTTTGACGCCTGCCGCTGGACTCGTCGGGTGATCCATAATTCCAGTTCCTGCATTCAGGATGACGTTGTTGCCATAATCGGCGATCGCCCTTGGAACCACACCCGGATGAATCCCCGCCGACGGAACCGGGAAAACATTTCGCGATCGAAGTTCATCCCGAATCGCCATTTCCTCCGACTTCTCAAAGGGCAAACTGCCATAGTGCGCCGGATACAACACCGCATCCGCCCCCGCAAAAGCAGGCAGCGTCCCTAACAATGCTGAATAGTTAAATCCATGATCGGGCGCACCACAGAGCGCTCCAGCTAAGGCGGGATGCATGAAAATCGGGACGTGAATTTCGGGGTCGTTTGCGAGGGATTCCAACACGCTCCAGCCATAGGTCAAGGTGTTGAATAACAACGCATTGGCACCGCCTGCCACTAACTGACGGGCGTTATCTAGAATTTCGTGAGCGCGTCCGGTGACGTTGATGGCGTACAGCAATTCCTTTCCGGTTTCGGCTTTGACTTCATTAATTACGGCACGGCACGCCTTTAACCGATCGATCGTGGGTGCGATTGCTAGATTGCCCATAATCTCATCGTCTTTGATAATGTCCAGTCCCGCTGTCGCCACGTCGCGGAGAATCAATGCATGATCGTCAGCGGTTAGCCCCAGCGCAGGTTTGAAAATCGCCATCACGAGAGGCCGATCGAAAACACCCAATGCATCCCGAATCCCAGAAATCCCAAATCGACAACGCTGGCCGTAATACTTAGGCAATCGAATTGCCGTAACTTTGGCTGCACCCGCCATGGAGTATTTACCAAAGATCATGGTCAAAAGACTGCCAATATCACCTTCAGTATTCGCAACGGGAAACTCAATGGTGGCCGTGCTGCTTCCGTTATCATGAGTGACAACGCCAACGACTTTCGCGAGAAACTGATGGAACGATGCTTCGCGATGGGAAAAGCGATCGTCCCAACTGCCTACCGTCTGACCGATCGCAATCACCTGAGCCTGTTTCTCCGGATTAGTCCCAGGCGGAAACCGATAATCAACTTGAATCGTCATAGGTATTTAGGCCAGTTGCAGAGTAGAGAAAGCGATCGCGGTGCCCGTATACTCCGGCGTCCAGCCACTGGTGCCACAGAAGTAGCGCACGGCTTTCACTCGACGGCTAGGCGTCAGATAAAACCAGTGCTCCGTGCCTGCCGGAACGTTGATGTATTCCGAAGGCTGAACGGTCAGTTCCACCTGCGACCCATCCGGACGCACAAACCCAAAAATCCCTTCACCGTCAATGATGTAACGAACTTCGTCATCGGCATGAGTGTGAACGGGCTTAAATTTCGCAAGCATTCCATCGAGATTCGGCATCTCAGAATGCAACACAATTAAATCCCGCGACGTATAGCCTCGATCGGTTTTGAGCGGCTCAAAGTAATGATCGAGCGCGACCAAAACCTGCTCTTTCTCCTCATCAGACAGCGTTTGCTGATCGAGCAACGATTGGATTTCGCTTCCCGTGCTCCAATAATTTAGCCCAATATTTAACGGTGCAAGTTCATGGGCGATCGCCGCTGCATCCGTTAGTGTTTGCCCATTTTCCAGTGTCAAAATCGCCATTCTTCCTTGCTCCTTTTCCCCAAATCTAGCCTTAATCAGTCTGCCATTATAAGACGTTTCATTGAGCGCCGGGAATATTTTTTTAGGCTGCACCCTTGGCAAGGGACCGGGTTTACGGCAAAATCACGGGGTATCAATTACGAGTTCGACATCATGGATCAATTGGCTCAAGCGATCGTCAACGGTCTATCCCTCGGCAGTATCATGGCCCTCAGCGCGATCGCCCTGACCCTGACCTATGGCATCCTGCGCCTCTCCAACTTTGCCCATGGTGATTTCATGACTTTGGGGGCATACCTGACGCTGTTTCTCAATGGCTTTGGGATTAACATTTGGATTTCGATCGTCATCTCGACCCTAGGCGTCATTGCCTTTGCGCTCTTCACCGAGAAAGTGCTCTGGTCCACGATGCGCAAAAAACGAACAACGCCCACGACGTTGATTATTATTTCGATCGGTCTCGCGCTAGTCGTGCGCAACACCATCATCATGATCTGGGGCGCAAGTCCTCAAAACTTTGACATCCCCGTCGCCGAAACCCTCACCCTAGGCAACATCCGCGTCCCCTACAACAGCCTCGTCGTCATGGCCATGGCCGCCGCCGCGATCGCCCTCCTCCACATCATCCTGCAATACACCAGAACGGGGAAAGCCATGCGAGCCGTCGCCGACGATATCGATCTCGCGCGGGTCACAGGCATCAATGTCGATCGGGTGATTCTCTATACTTGGATCTTATCCGCAGGCTTAACGGGGATTGCGGGAAGTATGTTGGGCTTGATCGAAAAAGTAAATCCCGAAATGGGTTGGTTCCTGATTTTGCCGTTATTTGCATCGGTAATTTTAGGTGGAATTGGTAATCCTTACGGCGCGATCGTGGGCGCATTAATCATCGCCAGTGCCCAAGAAATCGGCGCAGGCATGAGCCAAATCTTAGGACCGCTCTACATCACGTTATTACAAATTCCAGTGCTCTACCCGATCGTCCGAATCATGAGCGCCGACTACAAAATCGGCATTGCCCTCGTCATCATGATGCTAGTGCTATTATTCAAACCACAGGGATTGTTTAGAGGAACGATGTAGATTTTGGTCTGGAACAAGGTTAAGCTTTGATATATTAAGTTTCACTGATGAGCAATCTAATGTGGCGAGAAGTTTGGCTCGTCAACCTTGACCCAATTTTAGCATCTAAAATTCAGAAAACTAGTCATATTAGAGCGATCGGATTAGAGAATAGTTGAAGCTTTCTCTAATCCGATCGCAAGTAAGCGAAACAACAGATCTCTAGATTTTTGATTGAGTAGAACGGAGTCTAAAAATTAAACTTGTTCAGATCAAATTGAATTGGCTTACTTGGCAATGGCAGTTCAAATTCTCGTTTCAATAAGTTGCCATTGCGATCAAATACCATCGTTACCTTTGGATCTATGTATGTACTAGGACCGAGTGGGACAGGTCCTTTCATTGTCCCTTTGGCCACAATTAGAGGCGTTTTATTTCCTTTGTACTCTCCTACTTCATACATGGCCTCCTCAGCAGGTAAGCCAACAATAGAATCAACTTTTCCAGTAATAAAAGTCTCCGCTAATACTTGAGCCTGCTGATTATTCCATCCAGGAATTATTATAGTACGACCCTCTGCCGCTTGCGGTTTTATATCCTGGAGTTTCTTAAGAATCCATGCAGGAATTTCTGCATTAGCGTTGCCTATAGGTATAACAATTGAGCTACCAACAATAGAGAAAACCAAGCACAGGTTAAAAATTAAGTTTTGCATACATTATTTCGTAAAAGTGATTTGACCGTTGGAGTAAACTGAACGCCATCCTAAACTATTGTTATCATATGTAACAAAGCTTCCAGGCGGCGGAGTAGCGTAGGATCCTGTCCCATTTTTAGTTTGAACGTTTATAGTCTTTGTAGCGTTTACGAAGGTTTGGCTAGATGCATTATCATTTGATTCTATGCCAACATTAGATTGACTACCACCTGTAGGGTAGTATAGCTGTCTTTGTGTCGCAGTAACATTTCTTGAACACAGATAGTCATTAAGTGTTAAGGCAACACTCCCGTTCACTTTAATAATCCACTGACCATTACTTGAACCCTTAACAATTTCTACATTACCCCCACTAGCCGCAGTTGGGGAGTTATTAGCTCCGTATGGAAAATCAGTATAAAGCGGAGTATTGGCATTGCTAGCGCGTTGAGTTCCAATCCAGTAACCATTGAATGAATTTCCAGTTAAGCCTTGTTGTGAGTACCAGTTGTTTACAAAATTGGTTTTAGTTACTTGAGCTTCAATCCAGCATCCAAAAGGAACCACAGTGCTAGCTTCATTGGTAATCATCCATATATTTTTATTGATGAAAGGAACTGGATTGTTAGTACCACTTAATGAAACGGCTGATAAATCATTAGCCCCACTTTGGAATGTCCCCTTAACGCCAGTAATGTTACTTTGAGGGTTTGGTATAATCTGCTGTGTATAGGCACGACCTGAGCCAGGAGGATTACCAAACGTATTAGCAGAAGCCTGTATAGCGCCACTCAAATGAGGCGTAGCTAAGAACAAAGACAGCAGCGCTCGATTGAATCTTCGTGAAACTGTGTTTACCATAATTGTTTTAAGAACTACTGTGAATTACGAGCAGAAGCATACCGCAAAAAAAAAACCATAAGTCAAGTTTAATCCCAAAAATAGCCAATTTAGAGATAAAGAGGATATCTAAGAAGTCCTTTTATAATCCTAATATCGTGCGACGCGAGTAACTCAGAAATTGAAACTAGCGACAGACAAATACCATAGTAATATTCCAATATTTTGCAATCTCGAAGTGCCCACCAACATTGTTAGTGGGGTGATTTTAAACTATGAAATAAATAGTAACGCAAAGTTATTTATAAAGCTAAGACTCACGAACATATCGCTGAGGGAACTACTCTAGCTATCTCGAGTGTGTAGTTTATTTTGCACGGTCACTTACAAGTTCTCTCAGTCTCAATGCGGAAGAGTGATCGTGCCATTGACTAAACCTCGTTCCACTGCAACTTTCCAGGCTTCTGCTTTCCGAACCATTTCCCGTCGATATACCTGCAATAATCTGTCCAATTGCTCCACTTCACCCAATTGCAATTCACTTTCCCGTTGCTTTCCGAGCAACAAACTCATCTGCGTCTGCTCTGGTTCTGACAGTTGCAAATCGCATAGGTTTAAAATCTGGTCATCGGATAAGTCAACGATTTTCATTTCATCTGCGCTACCCCGATCGAGCCATTCAATCAGAACATCCTCTAATTTTCGCTGCGTCAACGCCGCAACTTCGTGAACTTGCTTCACTAACCGATCGGGAAGGTTTAGGATTACTTGTTCAGCCATTGCGTGTACTCTCCAAATCTCTGAGCGCTACAGCAATCATAACAAGATTCCTGACAGCCGATCGATCGCACTTCCCCCGAAAACCGTTGACGCAGCCTTTCCCATGAAAATCGATCGTCTGCCACAGAAACGACTGCCCCCGTCATCATGATGCTAGTGCTATTATTCAAACCACAGGGATTGTTTAGAGGAACGATGTAGGTTTTAGAATGAATAGACTTTGGCTGGCCGATCGCACGCGTTCTTTCAAATCTGATCTCCCGATTCCAGACTTAAGACAATAGGGTGATTATCCGATCGCGGTGGCATAGCGATCGCCTACGACGTTCCAGTTCACGACGTTCCACCATTGGTTGAGGTATTCGGCGCGGCGGTTTTGGTAGGTGAGGTAATAGGCATGTTCCCAGAGGTCGTTGCCAAGGATGGGTTTGTCGCTGGCCATGCAGGGGTTGTCTTGGTTGGGCGTGCTGCTGATGGCGAGGTTGCCTCTGCGGGTAATAGCCAGCCACACCCAGCCGCTGCCAAAGCGTTTCATTCCGGCGTCTTGGAATTGGGTCTTGAAGTCTGCAAAATTGCCGAAGTCACGGACGATCGCATCGGCTAATTTCCCTGTAGGTTCGCCGCCGCCGTTGGGACCCATGCTTTCCCAGAAGAGGCTGTGGTTGTAGTGTCCGCCGCCGTTGTTGCGAACGGTCGCGCGGATGTCTTCGGGGATTTTATTGAGAATACGAAATAAGTCTTCGATCGGCTTTTCTTTGTACTTAGGATGCAGTTCAAGGGCCGCGTTGAGGTTTTTGACGTAGGCTCCGTGGTGCAAGTCGTGGTGGATTTTCATCGTTTTTTCGTCGATGAAGGGGGCGAGGGCGCTGTATTCGTAGCCAAGCGAGGGCAATGTAACGTAGGGTGCGGTGGGATCAAAGGGGGGCTTGACCGATTTTGCGTTGGGGAGGGCTTTGAATTCGTCGGCGATCGCACCTTTAGAGAAGGCGATCGTGCTGAGTCCTAGGGCACCGAGTCCGGTTAACCAACGGCGACGACTCAGGGAATGACTCAGTGAGGGAGCGAGATTCGCGGAAGCGTTAGAATCCATGGCGGTTAATCTCTCAAGGGTGAATCGGGTAAATATCTAGTTCATTGAGCGTACTCTCTATCATCGCAGTTTGTGCTAACTTTTATGACAAGTCCTAGCCTAAAAAATAAGAAAATCTGAGGTCATGATGTCGGACTCTATCAAGGTTTATAGCCAGTTTGCGCACCCAGCGACGATGTGGATTTTGTTTGCGTTGACGCTGTATGCGATGTATACGGGGCTGCAATGGCGCAAAACGCGATCGGCAGTCGGCGAGGAGAAGAAGAAGCTCATCGCGGGTAAGTTCAAGGACACGCATCACAAAATCGGAGCGTTGGCTTTGTCGTTGATGGTTCTCGGGACAATCGCGGGGATGGGCGTGACCTATTGGAACAATGGCAAATTGTTTGTGGGTCCGCACCTTTTTGTGGGTTTGGCGATGGCAGGAACGATCGCGGTTTCGGCTTCGCTGACGCCTTACATGCAGAAGGGTGCAGAATGGGCACGAATCATGCACATTAGTCTAAATACGGTGATCGTCGGGCTATTTGGGTGGCAGGCGTTTACGGGACTAGACATTGTGCAGCGGATCATTAGCAAGATGGGTGCGGCGGCATAGCTCGGTTGTCGTTGCTCAATTGTTATCGATCGCCCCAGATTGCAATCTAGGTATTACAACCCTGTTACATTAGGGCCGATCGATCGGGCTGTGACTTGCGTTTAGATCCCTTAGGTTCTGATAATAGAAGATACTTGCTGTGTTGGGAGTGGGGCGAGGGCGTTTAGACCTGTCACCTGTTCCCATGATTCATAATTAGGAGTCTTCCATGGGCGCGCTGATCAACATTTTTAAGAGTATTTTTGGCGGAATTTTTGGGTTCATTACGGGCTTACTTCCCGGCAAGAAGGACTCGACAGGCACAAAGGCGGTCAAAGCAGCGAAGCCGAAGAAGGGCAAAGATGGCTTTTATATGGAAGCAACGGACGCTCAGTTAGAAGTGCTCCCGGATGCTGTGCCGTCTGCTGTGGCCTCTGCGATCGTTGAAGCAGATGTTGTCGCTGTCCCGGTGAAGGGTGGCAAAAAAGAAAAAGCGAAGGCTGCTCCTTTAGCCGCCAAAGCCGCACCCAAGCCTGTGGCATTGCCCAGCACCGATGAGTTAATTGCAGCGGCCCTAGCAGCAGTGGCAAAACCTCCCGCTGGGTCGCCTGAAGCTGACGTCTTGCAGGAAGTTACGATGGGGTTTGCCGAGCGCAATATGATCCCAACCTTGACCATGGGTCGTCGCCGTCCGGGTCCGAGTTTGTTGCCCTTTAAGACAATGCTTAAGGAAATCAAAGGATAAATGCTGGGTTGACTTGATTTCTACCCAGGTTCCCTAGAGGCGATCGTCCGACCAGACGATCGCCTTTTTTAATGCCGTTGTCTAAAACTAGTCCTACGCGGCGGAAATAAGACCTGTATTGCAAACAATCCAAACAATCAGACATATTGATCTCTTCTTCGTTGGGTTTAGGGCACGGTATACCGTGCCCCTACAATTCTCTGGAACCTGGACCTGTAGGGGCATGGCTTGCCGTGCCCGGAACCCAACGAAGCATTAGACCTTACATCCACAGTTGCAGATACATAACCGATCGACCCAGAAACTTTTACCGATTTTATGCGTCACCTGTGTTAACCCTGATTCAGCGCACCGCCTCGGAGATGACCTATGAAGCCGTTAATCGTTTTCTTGAGTGCCCTATTGTTGATGCCTGCAAGTGCCATAGCCGATGTTCGCAACATTCGGGAGATGCAGCAATCGGACAATGGAACTTTCCAAGTAACGTGCCTCGATCGACAAGTTGAAATCGTCAGCGCTGACCAAATTTTACAAAACAACGTCTGCAATTCGATTCGGATAGAACGTCGGAACCGTTCACGCGGTGGAAACTATCCTGGTAATGGCTATCCCAGCCGTCATTCGGACGATCGCACTAGTGATAACGCTAGCGTGGTTTGTAGTGGCGATCGGTTTTTTGATTGGTATTATGTTACCCGGATTTCTGATGGTAAAAAACTGAGCGATAAGATGCCCTTAGCCAAGTGCAGTCAAGCTGTTTCGAGTGCTCGTCGGGGCATTGTTTGTAGTGGTGATAGCTTCTTTAATTGGTTTTACTTAACGCGCATTAGCAATGAACAAAAGCTAGGAGAACGGGTTTCCCTAGACCAATGCCTAGCCCTCATTAACGACGTCCGATAACGCTAGATCGACATTCGACTCCCACGCGATCGCCGCCTGTTTGACTAGTCCAAAATACGGTTCTTGCGTTACATCAATTTGCCGCAGCGCTTGGAATCGTTTGCCCAGTGTGCCTATTCGCTGACCCTTCTGAATCGCCAAAATCTCACCTTTTCCATTGCGAATCCGAAGTTCAAGTGCGCCTGCTCGATCGATTCTCTGGCAAACATAATCGCGATCGTTCCAGCTAAACTCTACGCCATTGAACTCGTCTTTTGGCATCTTGGCTCCGATGACTTCAAGCTGCATTGAAACTTCGCCCTGCCACTCATTAGTCTTGAGGCGATAGGCGAGATCAAGCACCTTAGGCAGTGGATAATAATCCCCCCACCGCCATGCGATCGCCCCCATGGTTTTTCCTGGTTGCCCCGTGCTGAGATTGTCTTGAGATAGTGTGAGTTTGAGGTGTCCTTTGCCCACCATTTTTTGCTGAAGAATTTGCACATTTCGGGTCCAGAAGACGGGTTCAGAATTTTCCATTCCGCAGGGATGAAGCGCATCCATTTCGAGATAGAGGTCATAGTCCAAATCATTTAAACTCGCCTCCGCATCTACCGTCACCAAAGGCTTTAAGTGCTCCGGTTCGAGACAGGTGTGAGCATATTCAACAAGGCCCGATCGGACTTTTTCTAAATTTGCCGCTGGGAACGAAAAGCCGCCTGCTGCCTTGTGTCCGCCATGTTTGAGCATGTAGTCTTTACAATGTTCTAGCGCTTCAAAAACGTTGAATTCGGGAATCCCTCTAGCCGATCCTCGAATCAGATCCGGGCGTTCATCTTCGTAGGTGCCGATGAAGACCGGAACGCCATACCGTTCAATCAGCCTTGAGGCCACAATACCAATCACGCCATGATGCCAACCGGGTTGTACAAGCATTAACACCCGATCGTCTTTTGCATTAATCGTTCCCGTTTCATAACTTTGAATCGCCTCAGCTTCAATCTGTTCACACAGCAATTGACGTTGTTTGTTCACCTGTTCGCACTGCATGGCGCGTTCTAAGGCAATCCCTTCGTCATCAGTGGTAAGCAATTCGATAATAATCACCGGATCGCCGATGCGTCCGATCGCATTAATCCGTGGCCCGAGCCGAAATCCGATCGCATCCGGCTTAATATTTTTATCATTGCTCACACCCGACATCTGCATTAGCGCCTGCACACCGGGAATCTGCGAATGCGGTAACAACTGTAATCCTCGCCGGACCCATAGACGGTTGACGCCGCGCAAGGGTGCAAGATCGGCGATCGTCCCCAGGGTAAATAGTTCTAGCAGCATATCCCGCAAATCTCCCCCGCGCCCTAGGCTTTCCGCCAGACACAGCGCCAAAATATACGCAACACCAACTCCTGCCATAGTGCGGTACGGCGACGATTCGTCAATGAGTTTTGGATTCAGAATGGCATTGGCGGGTGGGAGCAATGCAGGAACGTCATGGTGATCGGTAATGATCACAATTAAGCCCAACTCCCGCGCTCGGACGATCGGCTTGTAGGCCGCAATACCATTGTCAACGGTAAGCACAATGCTAATACCATCGGCATGAAAATCTTCGATAATGCGTTCGTTAATACCATAGCCTTCGCTCATGCGACTGGGAATCGCATACTCAACGATCGCACCGAGGGACCGCAGCGATCGCAATAGCAACGCCGTACTCGTCATCCCATCGGCGTCATAATCCCCACAAATCGCAATCTTCTGTCCCGCATGAATGGCATTGATCAAGAGTTCCAAACTCAACGCCAAATCTGGAAAATCTTCCAGTGGTGACGGCAAGGCTTCGAGTTCAGGATTGAGAAAAACCTTGGCCTCGTCCACGGTGGTCATGCCCCGATTCAGCAACACCTGAGCGATCACCGGAGAAATGCCGATCGCGCGTGCTAGGGTTGCCGCACGCTTAACTTCCGCCGGGTAGATGTTCCAGCGCTGGTCGGGAATGGGAAGGCGATCGGTAAAGGTAGTCGCGGGATTGGGCGCAGGATGAGGCATGGGGGACACCATGGGTACGGCTGTACGCTATTGTACCTGCTTGGGGTCTGTCCATTTTGTGTGAATCCAGTCTGCGTGAATCTAGGACTACGCGGCGTACGTAAGCCCAGTATTGCAACCAACCAACAGGATGACCGCATTGATCATTTCTTCGTTGGGTTTGGGGTTTGGCGAGCCAAACCCCTACATTCTCTGGAAAGGTAGATTTGTAGGGGCATGGCACGGCGTGCCCCAAACCTAACGAAAAGGTTCTGAATACCTGGCTCATTTACACCGTATAAATCTAGTTCGCATCTGCCTCAGGTTTTACAAATCTTGCGGCGAATGGGGACAGATGCTGTTGGATAATAGAGTTGCACTTTTTAGCATTTCAGCGATCGCCCGATCGCTATTCTTATGAGCGTTCCCGTAAAGTCTACTGTCAGCTTGATTCCCGAAGGCTATGTCGAAGTGGGCAAAATTGTCACCGCCCATGGGATTCGCGGCGAGTTGCGGGTGTATCCGAGTTCTGATTTCCCAGAACGGTTTGAAAAAAAAGGAACGCGCTGGATTTTGCGGCCTAATCACACCACAGCCGAAGAAGTCACGCTGGTCAAAGGGTATTTTCAAGAAGGAAAGGGGCTGTACATCATTCAGTTGGCCGGAATCAGCGATCGCAATGCCGCTGAAGCGCTGCGGGGATGCCTTATGCTGGTGCCCGAGACCGATCGTCCGAAGCTCCAAGACGGTGAATTTCATGTGTCGGATGTGATTGGGCTGGCGGTGGTTCTTCAGTCTAGCCAGGAGCGCATCGGCACGGTGGTGAATATGCTGTTTGCGGGGAATGATTTGTTGGAAGTGAAGCTGGATGGACGGGCGGATCTGGTGCTGATTCCTTTTGTGGAACCGATCGTTCCCGTGGTGGATTTGGTCAATCAACGGGTTGAGATTACGCCGCCTGCTGGATTGTTGGATTAGAGGCGGATCATTCAAGGATTGGGTACAATAAATCTGCAAGTAGAAAATTTGCACACCGAAAATTATGCTGTGAGAATAGCCATGCGTCTAATCAATGTGATTTTCTGGATTGGATTGGTGATTGGGTTCAGCGGGTTGTCCATTGAAAACAGTGCGCCTGTGACCTTGAGGGTCATCCAGAATGTGGAGATCGAAATTCCGCTCTTTGTGGCTCTGCTGGGAGCAATGGGATTGGGTGCTCTGTTGGTGTTGGCGTCTACAGTCTGGTCTGAGATTCGGCAGTTTAACGTCAATCGCCAAACGGTCGATCAACAATCTAAGAAAATTCGCGACCTAGAACAGACGATCGCGCAGTTTCCAGGCACGGCTAATCTTTAATGATCGAGTTTTAGAGTCTTGCATCGGTCGACTACCAGGACGATTTTGTATAATTTAGCGTATCCCACCCATACAAATACCTTTCTATCAGAGCGATGAAGGATGGGTCGTTACGTAATGGGTCAAGATCAGAGTGGGGGGTGGCAAGCTGACGATAGACTTAGTACGATGCTCTTTTACCACCCTCGATCGAGGCAAAACATGCCTTTAACGTTTGGGTAAATGTTGAATACACCTACGAGTCCAATGCGATCGAAGACATTGCAGTTATTGGGATGCGCGATCGGGATGTTTATTTGGATGCTTTAGCGGCTGCATCATCCGGTGATTTCAGTCCGTCTCAGGAGTTGCGAACAGAGACGATCGCTGAATCCCTGCGTCGTGCAATTTCGTTTTTTAGATAGTTTTTTAGATAGCCATTCTGTCCTGGTTTCTTATCGATCGAAGACCGCTTTAATTTGTAAATGGAGCTGGGCGACGGTGCTGTTGCGTTCGATCGCGGCGTAGTATTTTTGGGCAGTGGGAGTCCCGATCGGGCTGGGCTGGAGGGTTTCGCGGGAGAGTTGGAGGAGCGCGTTGGCTTTCTCTAACGTAATGGGATCGCGGCGGGAAGCGATCGATTCATCAATTTCGACAATCAGTTTTGAAAACGTGCGCAACCAATCAAATTCTTCATCTTCTAATGCAAGCTGCAAAAATTCGTTAGGCGTCGCAATTCGGCCATGACGCGCTTCGTAGAGATCTCGTTCGCCATCAAGCAGTCGTTTGTGCAAGGCCAATAGCACTGTCCGAATCGCTTTGAGCTGCTGGACTTTGGGACTGAGCATGTTGTTGGGCAGGTGTTCAGGTTGCATGGAGAATGGAGAATGTTGAATGAAGAATGTTGAAGAGGGATTAGAACTGGAGTTCGGCGGCGAAACTTTGGAGGCGTTTGAACTCGAAGGGACCTGCTATAGCTCCCCAGAGGCGTTCGTCGGTTTCAGGATCGCGGCCTCGATCGAGACTGATTAACCTCGCGCCGTCGTCCAAAACTTCAAATTCATTGTCGAGATAGCTGGTTTTGCCATTGCGATCGATCAGGCATTTCTTTCCCGGTTCGACAACGCCTTTGAACCCGGTGCCCGTCCAGATTACGTCCATGCCGCAGCCACACATTGGGTTGAGTTGGTCGGGTCTGAGTTTTTTCAGCTTCGTCAGGTCTCGGGCTGCGCCTCGGAAGGGTTCTTCGCTATGGATTCGGTAGTGGGGTATTTCGATTTTGTCGTCTTTGACGACGAACTTCAGCACTCGAATTCGGTAGGGCTGGTCGAGCGCGTAGTCATAGGCTTGCTCTAGGTACAGCGACGGGACCCCAAAAAATGATAGCGGCAACGGACGCATACAGACGCGAATGTGAGCAAAAAAAGGCGGATTTTCGATCGCCTGTTCTGCATTGCCAAATTCTCCGGCCATCCAAGTGACCAAGGTTTTGAGATCCGTTGCGTGAGTCATGGGGAATGGGGAATTTAGAAGGGTGAATTGAGAATTGAGAATGATGAGGCTGGGCTAGAGTTTTAAGCCTTTGATGCGGAAGACGAGAAGCTGGGTTTTTTGGAGCTTGTTGAAGTTGTCGTCGCTAATCATAATCAGGCTTTGGGTGCCATCTGGCAAGCGCGGACCTAAGGTCATCCCTTCTAGATTATCCAAGGTGATGTCTAGCGTTTGCAAGTCGAGAAGGAGTTCTTTCTGGGCGGATTTCACGGCTTTGGGAAGATTTTTGACGATCGGCAGAGCGCTGGTATCCTGAGCGCCCGCAAGAACCATCTGAAATACCTTGACTTTAAATCCAGTCAGACCCAAACTTCGCTCCAACGCCAAAAATCGCCCTGAACCGTCTAGAGAAAGCAATTCCACCAGGCCATAGTTATCGCTGCCCATAGGACGCGGTTCGAGCGGATAGAGGTATTCGCCGATCAAATCAATGCGGCTTTTTTCAACGTAATAGTGCATCAAACGCGGACGCGGACCTTGGGTCGGTTCTAGATCCTCAGCGAGTTTGTCCTGTTCGAGGTCGGATTCGGTCGCCGTGAAGAGGCGGTAAGGTTCCAGCGGAGACAGTCGGGCGGCGTTGGCGCTTAAAGTCAGGGATTCAAAGCCTTGGTTATCCTGAATGCCCTGGCGTAAGGCGTCTTTACCTGTTGTTCGATCGCTCTTCGCTGGGGTCACCTCTGGGGTTACATCTGGGGTCACCTCTTGCGGAACATAATGATCCGGATAGAAAATATTGCGCAACGGTTTCCCGGTCGTCAAACTAAATTCCCGTACAAAAGGATGAATATCTCGTTTAGCATTGCCCTCGCTGCTGACCCAAACGGTCCCCTGCGGCGTGACGGCAATTCCTTCAGCATCTATGGTTCCTGGCGCAAACGGTTCGCCATTATCATTTTTCAGCGTCACCACCTTAAGAAACTCGATTCCAGTGGGTTTGGCGTCGCGGTCTAGGGCCAGTTTGAACTGGTAAAACCGGGCGGGCGCTTTGTCACTCCGATCGTCCGACACGGTATAAAACGTATTGTCAGTTGGGCTGTAGGTCAGGCCGGACAGTCCGCCGATTAACGTATTTTTAAAAACAGTGCCTTGAGGAATAATCTGTTCACCCAACAGTTCAAGCTGAATATTTTGAAACAATCGATCTTCAGCCTTAACCTGTGGCAGAGAACAAGCGCTGAGAAGAAAGGTCAAGCTGGCGAGGAGAAAAGCGATCGTACTAGACAACACAGAGCGAGTAGAGTTCATGATTCGGTTGGGTTTAAGAGGGTGTTTGAACAGTCAACGGGTGTGATGCGATCGTCAATGCCCCAACAGATGCGCCACCAATTCACAAAACCCCTCCCCCTCAGACGCTTCCGTCACATAGCTCGGCAACTGCGTTAACTGGTCTACATAATGCTTCACATTCGCCACTCCCACCGAATGAGTGAACGCAAACAAACTCTCATCATTAGGGCTATCCCCCACCGTCACCACCGAGTCCAACGCCACCTGCGGAAACGCCATTTCCAACACCTGCTTTAAGCCCAATGCCTTATTTTGTTTGCGGTGCATAATATGGCACTGCACCGTACTATACGTAAACCCCCAACCAACCCCCTCACACATCTGAGCCATCAGCGATAAATCTTCGGTCCCCAACCCCGTCACATCAAACGTCCAATCCGTCTGTCGAAACGCATTGTCACTGGACTCCCGAATCTGCGGAAACCGATCGCGCAGTTTCCAAAACATCTCAGCCAACGCCCGCCGATGCTCCACCAACGCCCCAATTTCTACTAAATATTCAGGCCGCCCATCCTGAAAAAACACGCCGCCATTCTCCGCAATAGCCCCTGCCACCGGAAGATAATGCGCCAACGCGCTGACCCAGCCTGCCGATCGCCCCGTCACAATCACCACCGGAATCCCCGCACTCTGCAAGGCCGTCAAGGCCCGAAGCAACGCCACATCAAAACGGCCTTTGCGCGTTGTCAAGGTGCCATCCATATCTGTAGCAATCAGGGAAAGAGGAGTAGGCGAAAGATTTTGGAGCGGTTTCATAGGATTTGGAGGTTAAGAGAGGAGGAATTTTTAGCAGTTTTTTAGGTTTTTTTGGGAATAGTAAAAAAACGATCGTCAGATATCTTGTAATGGAGCACTGTTGACACTGAATCCTGAACATTGAATATCATAGAGAAGATTGGGTCGCTCACGACACGTTGGTATAACCCATTGACATGACATAGTGACATGACACATTGACATTCAGACTAGATTGATTAATCAAAACTAGCCTTCAAAAACTAGCCTTCAAAAACTAGTGCCGCCTATCCGTTGCATCATTATCCTCTCTCCCTTCTATAAATTCTACAGGTTTACTCTCTGAGGCAATCGCACCTATGTCACCTCTGTCCTCCTTGAGTTTGATGAGTCCTCTCCTCGCTCAAGCGCCGAACAAACTCACGGCTGCAAAGAATAAAGCCACCACCACTCAACCTGTCTCAGCGCCTCCAACACCCCCCGAATCCCCCTTCTGGATGTATACCTCCATGGGTTTGGCCGTTGCATTGGTGGTACTGGGTGTCACTAGCGCCCTTCAGTACAATAAGCTGAATAAACGCCTCCGGTTTGAAATGATCAAGAACCGCGAAACGGGTAAGCGGGCCGAACTTGCCGTAGAAACCATCTCTAAGATGGAGCGAAATCCAGATCTCATTCATTCTCGTGACTTTAATCTAGACTACCTGCGGATGCGAATGGCCGAGGAAAAATTTCGCTTCTCAATAGTGAACCAAAGCAAGATTAAGATTAAGCAGCAAATCTCCATGGCCCTGCGCCCCACCCAAGCCCTGGATGGCGATCTCGGCATCGCCAGCACCGGACGCCAAATTGACCAAATCTTCGACGTGGAGTATGAACCTGCCGAAATGCCCAAGGGCACCAAGCGCGTCCTGTTCCGCATTGAAATCAAAATGGTCAAACTTCCGACCCAGCCCACCTCCCAAACCATCTCCCAAATCATCGACTGCATCGAAAGCTTCCTCAGTCCCGGCCAAGAAAACGATTCTTGGCAACCCACCATCCAAGGCCGTCTCGCCAACATGCGCTGGGACCAAAAAGCCAAGCCCACCCCTCGTCTTGTTCTAGAGCAGTCTCAAGAAGGCTCCAACGTGACCTTCCGCACCAGCCGCATTAGCAAAGCATCAGAATAGAACATGCCGAGACTTTGCCATAAATTTTCTATAAAAAAACCGCCGACTCACTAGGCAGGGGTCGGCGGTTGAAATCAGGGTGCATCTACCATTCCACTCTTCCTGATAAAATGCGAGCTTCGGGAGAAATCCTGTGTCGTAATGATGAAGACTGACCTAATTTTGCGAAGTTTTATTAAACCCGATCGACGGGTCTACGCTAGATCGAAGTGCGTCACGCCTAAAATTTGTGGATATAACTGCGATAGGCTAGTGATTATTAGGCTAAGCATCCAGCGCTTGGACGTCAGCTCGGCAGCGAAAGAGGAATCGTGACTCAAGAATTTATACTCTCTGTAACCCCTGTTCAGGATGACAAATACCTGATTCGGACCGTTCACGATCGAATGTCGTCCGGCGTCCCAGTCGCGGAAGAAATCGTGACGTGGCAAGTCGATGCCTGGATTCGTCAAGCGGCGTCGCTGATGAACGATCCGTTAGTGGGTTTGCTGCGAAGTTCTAGCGCCCCCGACGTCTTCAACAATGGACCTATCCCTGATGCCGTCAGCCTCAGTGCGCTTGGGCAACAGCTTTACAATGCGCTGTTTCAAGGGAGTATCCGAGATAGCTGGATTGCCGCTCAAGGCATTGCCCAAAACCAGCAAGATATTCTGCGTCTGCGTCTGGGTCTCAAGGACGATCGCACCATTCGTCTGCCCTGGGAAGTGCTCAATGCAGGTTCTAGGCCGCTCTCGACCGGGACCGATGTCGTCTTTTCTCGATTCCATACCGGAAATATGACGCCCTGCTTCTCCAGTGGAACAATAGGGCAACCCTTACGAATTTTGATGGTGCTGTCTGCACCGACGGATCAAGATCGGCTACAACTCCATGAAGAAGCCCAACATCTTCAGAATGAGTTAGACCACGACCCGGCCCTCCCCAACGCCCCAGAAATCGAACTCACGCTTCTAGAACAACCGGGCCGCGAACAGCTCACCCAATCCCTCGAACAGGGAAATTACGACATTTTGCACTACGCGGGCCATAGCGGCTGGGGTGCAGCGGGAGGAGACCTATATCTCGTCAATCGCCGAACCGGACTCACGGAGCCGCTGAGTGGTGAAGATCTGGCGGGGCTGCTGGTGAATAATGGGGTCCGCATGGCCGTGTTTAACTCCTGCCGGGGCGTGCGTGCGGCGACCATTGAGTCTACGGGGGCGTTGGATAATTTGGCCGATGCGCTGCTGCGGCGGGGGGTTCCAGCGATTTTGGCGATGGCCGAGCGGATTCCGGATGATGTGGCTTTAATTTTGAGTCGGCTGTTTTATCGCAACCTGAAGCAGGGCTATCCGATTGACCTCAGCCTCAACCGAGCGCGGCAGGGATTGCTGTCGTCCTATGGCTCAAACCAGTTGTACTGGGCGTTGCCGATTTTGTATTTGCATCCTGATTTTGATGGCTATCTGCATGTCGCAGCGGGGCAGACGGCGACGGGGCAAAATGTGATTGATCCGATCGCCATGCTCGATCCGGATGCGCTGGATCCCATTTTAATGGATTTAGACCTATTGCCGATGGATGACTTTGAGGGCTTACTCGATCCGTCGATCGATCCAGACTATAGCGACGATCGGGCGGCGATTTCGGACCTGATGAAAACGCTTGATCCGACGAGTTTTGTGCCACCGCCCGAGCCTCGAATTGCGCCCGTGTCTCCAGTAGACGATTTGCTGAAACTGGGCCAGCGGCTCCAATCTAGCGGCGACCTCACGGGGGCCATTGATGCCTATGGTCAGGCGCTGAAACTCGACGGCAACAGCGCAATTGTTTATGACGCCCTCGGAACGGCTTTTCAGCAGTACGGAAATCTTCCCGAGGCGCTCTCGTCCTATCGAATGGCCTCTCAACTGGACCCAACCCTCCAAAGCGCCAATGACCATGTGCAGTCCATGCTTCAGGGCAAACCTCAAGGCGAAGCCACCTCAAATCCCTCGAATGCGGCAAACTTTGGTACAAATCCAAAACAGACCATTGCACCCTGGAAAAAACCTGCGTCGATCGTCATTGCGGCTTTGGCGGCAGTAGGTTTGGGCGTTGCGGCCACTAGCTTAGTGGGAAAATCGCTTAATCCAGGTCAGACGTCAGTAACTCAGACGGGGAGCCAAGGCGGATCGGGGACTGGAGCTTTGATGACGATCGCCACTCAAGGGTTTGCCAAAGGCGAAGTGCGCAAGAGTCAAGAGGCGATCGAATCGCTGTTGAACAATAGCAACTTAGTCGAAGCCCAAACCGCCCTCGAAAGCGCCACTGCGGCTCAAAAGGAAATTGCACCCATCGCCTATCTCCAAGGTCGTCTCTCGTGGCAATTTGCCCAGAAAGATGAAGCGACCCATAGTTTCCAAGATGCCCGTCGGTTCTTCGCGATCGCCACCCAAAAAAATCCCAACTCAGCCACCTTTCAAAACGCGCTCGGGTTTGCGTACTACACCGAAAACGACATCCCGCGCGCCACCGACGCTTGGACCCAGACCCAAACCCTCACCCAAAAACAGCCGACGCTAGAGACCGCTACTGCCGACGCCGGACTCGCACTCAACTACTGGCAAGCCGCGCGCAAAGGCGGCAAAGATTCACCCCGGCTCAAGGCAGAAGCGGTCAAACTCCGCGATCGCGCACTCAAAGCCCGACCGTCTGATTTTACCGACGATGCCCTTAGCAAAAACTGGCTCTGGACCCAAAAAATGATCGCGGACTGGA
The DNA here is from genome assembly GCA_043764895.1 of Synechococcales cyanobacterium. Lineage (GTDB taxonomy): Bacteria > Cyanobacteriota > Cyanobacteriia > Leptolyngbyales > Leptolyngbyaceae > JAAFJU01. The sequence goes on from JAYUJY010000062.1 coordinate 29,572, forward strand.
AACAAGTGCGATCGCTTTAGACGGGTTCCTTAGTCTTTAGACGGTTTCAGTTGGGCGGCGATCGGAGCTTCTTCCCTAAGATGGGACGATCGCTTTAGTGCTGGCGTCATGATGAGGGAAACACCCACGCCTCCCATTACCAGTGCCCCGAGGAGTTCGATTAGGGCTTTCTGTTCGGTTTGAATAATCGACTGCTTAGGTTTGCTGGGTGCGCCTAGGCTCATGATTTCCTTGAAGGCTCCCCAAATGATGGCGAGCATGATGACCCAGGTCAGGAACAGTAGAAGAATAGCCCGAAACCCCACAGGTCGCCTGAGTCGATCGATAATGGAATGCCAGAAAAAACGTTTCTTCGACGATCGGCCCGTGGATTCAGCGATCGGTCCCACCCACGATTCGGCGGCTAACCCGGCGGTAATTTTGACGGCAGGTTTCTTCCGGCGGGATTCCATTACGCGATCAAGTAACGAAATTCGCGAACGATTTTTTTTGTAGAGACGCGATCGCATAAGAAACACCCCTGAAGCCCATTGAATTCTCCTTATTCCATCTCTTCATCTTAATGAAAGATGCCGAAGATGAAAGAGGAAAATGACAGATTTCTAAGATATTTACAAGATATTTATCAAAAAACTACGATCGCCGTTTCTAAATCACCTAAGCCAATGACCCAGGCTTCTGCTGAATGTGCGATTTGATACTCAAAAGTATAGGGATGTGCCCTCTCCTAAGTTTGGGAGAGGGTTGGTTTCTACTTAAAAGCGATCGACGTCATCGGAGCATTCAGTTGTGATAAGGCTGCAATGAAGTTTGAAGGGGTATTCCGGATGGCTTCATTCGACTCAATCGCTAAAATAATTCACTGCGAATCCGCCACAGAATGGTGTTGGGTTCAATCTGATCGAGGATTTCCTGAATAACGGTGTTTGAGCCTTGATTACCCCAGCTACAGCCGCGTTCGAGGTAGACTTGGGCGGCCCGTCCGACGGCATAGGCTCCGTAGCCCGCGACGCCTGCTTGTACGGCGGCGACACTTGCATAGGCTCCGAGTCCGGGTGCTTCGTTCACAGATGCGATCGCACTGACGACTTTTCCAGCACTCAGGACAACATTGCTACAAATTTCGCCCAGCAATAGTCCTAGTGAACTCGCGGCTATTGTCGTCAGTAACGTTCCGGCTTCATACCGTGTTAGCGAAAATCCATATAAATTTGACAATTCTCGAATCATTACTACGTCCGAAATCGTTCCCCCGATCCAATCAAGTCCTGGGATCGGGTTTGCGGCAACGACGATCGCTTTATAGCGCACAAACTTCCAAATCAGCGCTTCAGCTTCGATGCTTCTAGCATTCACAATTTGTTCAACCATCCGTTCCTCTGCCGATCGCGCTTGTGTTAAGGCATTCAAGGCCAGCAGCGATCGTCCTTCCCGGTCTAAAATGGTCAAAATCTTTGCCTTTAACTCATCAATTTCAGGCGATAACCGTTCCCACTCGAAGCTTTGAGTCCCATCGGGCCGTTCGACCCGCACTTGAATCGGCGTTGGATTGGCGGCAATCATTACAATCTCATTGCGCGATAACATCTGCCGCAACGCATTTCCTTCGCCGACGTAGCTTTCCAAGCTAGCTAAATTTTCGTAGATTTCTTCGCGGTTTCGATCGGGATAGAGATCAATCTTATTGAACACCAAAATCAACGGTTTCTGCGCCGATCGGAGTTCACACAGCGCCTTAAATTCAGTCTGTGTCATGTCGCCCGATAGCACAAACAAAATCAAATCTGCCTGCCGAGAGACCTCCCGCGCCATGTCGGCCCGAGCTTCCCCTCCGATTTCGTCTAGACCGGGGGTGTCGATGAGTTCGATTTGGGTGCTGGTAATTGAGATGGGTGCTATTGTGCTGGTCTGGACTAACGGCTTACCCAACTCAGTACCGGGCGTCCACTGAATCACCCGTGGCTTCTGCGTCACGCCATTAATCGGTCCGGTCTCCAGCAAATCCTCTCCGACCAAGGCATTGATCACCGCCGATTTTCCTCGACTCACCAGCCCAAAGACCGCCAGCCGGACAATGCTCCGATCGAGTTTATCGAGCGTCCCCTTAAGCGCGGTGAGTTCGCTGTCTAATTGAGCTTCAAGAGGAGGATTGGGCATTCGTTTCTTAGCCGATCGCAGATGTTGGGAGTAGCTGACGATGAGGTTTCGTAGGCTACCACGGGCGCGGCTAAGATGAAATTCGGTGCGATCGGATGAGGTCACGGGAAGCACGGGGTTGGGGGGTTGGCAGGCGATGGGGTTAGCTAGCGATCGGTGAGAAGATATGCAAGTTTAACGCTTGACTCAGTTCCTCGCAAACTTTAATGCCTCGGACGCTGTTGCCATTTTGATCGAGGGGCGGAGAATAGACAGCAATGCCCATTCTATTGGGGATGACGGCCATAATTCCACCCGATACGCCGCTTTTAGCCGGAATTCCCACTTTATAAGCCCATTCTCCGGCAAAATTGTACATGCCACAGGTGTACATGATGCTGAGTAAGTCGCGAACGTATTGGGAGTCGATGGCTCGAAGATTTGTGATTGGATTAATGCCTTGATGCGCGATCGTAGCAGCCATAATCGCGAGATCGCGGCAAGTGACCAAAATGGAACACTGTTGGAAATATAAATCCAATGCATCGTCAACGTGACCATCAACCATATTGAAATGTCGCATGAGGTAGGCGAGGGCGCGGTTTCGATCGCCTGTGGTGCGTTCGGATAGGAAGGTGGGCACGTCGATGAAGGGTTTGTAACCGATGTAGCGATCGAATCTGCATAGGATGTGATTCAGCCGATCGGATAGGTTATCGCCTTTGATCAAGCTTGTGGTGGCGATCGCTCCGGCGTTGACCATGGGATTGTCGGGGCGTTTGGAGTTTTCATCGAGGCGGATGATGGAGTTGAACGGATCGCCCGTGGGTTCGACGCCGACTTTGGAGAGCAGCACGTCTCGGCCTCGATCTTCTAGCGCCATGCCGTAGGTGAAGACTTTGGAAATCGATTGAATCGTGAAGCGTTGATCGAAGTCTCCCACCGTAAAGACCTGTCCATCGACGGTCACGATGCAAATGCTGAAATGATTACGATCGGCTTTGGCGAGTTCGGGGATGTAGCTCGCAAGCTTGCCGTCGTCGCAGGGGAGATACTTGGCGTAAAGGTCGTCTAAGAGAGGTTGCAAAGGGCGGTTAGTCATGACGAATACCCGATCGATTGGTTATCAATACGGATCATCGCCGATCGGTTGCGATTCGATGACGTTTGCAAACGTTCTTTAATGCCATTGCCATGGGGTAAATTCAGCAGGGTCTTCTCGATCGCCTCTCCCTTCTGCCCCAAAGAAGCCTGAAACTCTAGCAAACGAACCCGATCGATCGCCCTCTCCCCAATTACAACATTCACAATTCTAAATTCTTCATTCCAAAATCGTTGGCAACGCCTCCCGGAGCGGGAATTGCAGCACACCCTTCGCATGACCAATCGGAACATCATCAGGGGGCGCGATCGATCGCTTTTCCTATTGCCATTGTTTAAATTCCTCTTCTGTAATTCCTAACTGCTCTAGAATTTCATAGAAGAGCCATCCACCAATGTTAGTGTTGCCACTGGGCAGTTTCTCCCCAGGCGTGACATCTAGCGATCGCGGGAACATGGGCGACGAAGGTTCCATTTGTGTCGGGACGGAGGACGATCATGTAGTGGCTGAGGGTTTTCATAGGATTGTTATGATTACTTAGAAATAAACTGTTCATGAAATTGGTTGATGGAACAGATGACGTTGCGGATGCTTTCAGGGGCTTCACTGAAGTCTCTATCGCCTGTGATGAAATAATCTGCTTCACCTTGGATCACGCAACTTAGAAACTTTGCGTCTTTTGGGTCGCGGGGAAACTCTAATGTTTCGGTAGGCATGACGATCGTAATTGCATTTTCAAATACCGTTTGCCATTGTTCAAGAATATCTATGGGAAGCTTGAATTTAGGACGAGATAGGACGCTCATATATTCGTCAACGATCGAGGAGGAGGCAATCCACTGCCAATCGGGTGACTCGATGATGAGTAGCAACACTGCTTCTGGTGCCCGATCGCGTAGAACAGCAGAAATTAGAATGTTGGTATCAATGATGACTCGCATTGTTCTTGACGGTAGATTGCGATTTCAGTTTCGATGTCATCGTCGGTGAGGACTTTGATTTGGGGGAGCGCTTGGGTGATTTGGAAGAGTTTTTTGAGGAGCAAGGGTTCTGGATCTTTAACCAAAATTAAGATTTCAACTGATTCTCCGGCTTGGAATGGCAAATCGGTGAGGATAAGTTGGTTCCCGGCTGTAAGCGTCTTGTAGGTGCGGTATGCTTGCATAGTTTTCAACCGTAGCGGTGATTTCTCTAGTTTAGCGCAGGTTTAGAATGATCGGACTTTTCCGATCGCTCTCTCCCCAATTCAACATTCACAATTCACAATTCTTCATTCCAAGATCGTTGGCGAAGCCTCCCGGAACGGGAATCGCATCACTCATCGGAACATCATCAGGGGGCGCGATCGATCCATTGCATTCATCGTAGTGTCTGTGAGGGTAGTGTTAAGATGGTTAATAAGACTAGTGAGTGTGGTTTAACTTATGACTCAGAGTGACTTACTCCAAGCCGCTAGTCGGCTTGATGTTAACGACTTGGCTGAACTTGTTGAACAGATTACTGCGATTTATCGACAGCGGCAGGCATCTGAACGTTTGGAAGAGCCAACACTTTTAAAAATTGTTCATCGATCGCTACCGCATGATCTGCAAGGTCGCTGGGATGAATTGATTAATAAACGCGATGAAGGCTGTCTAACGTCCAGTGAATATGATGAACTCTTACAACTGACTGAGCAGGTAGAAGATTTTAATGCTCAACGGATGGCGGCGTTGTCAAAATTAGCACAGTTGCGGGGATTAGATTTACGATCGATGATGCGCGAACTCAATTTACCGACTCCATCTTATGCCTGAGCGCGTCACGGCAAAAATGAGACAGGCAGTAGCAGAACGCGCAAACGGATACTGTGAATTTTGTGCTTGCCTGGATTGTTTCTCACCGCAGCCATTTTCAGTGGATCACATTTTTCCGAAAATTAAAGGTGGGAAGACTGTGTTGAAAAATTTGGCCTTGATTTGTCAGGGTTGCAATAATCATAAATACGATAAGGTTGAGTGGCTTGATGTTGAGTTAAAACAAGGATCTCCCTTGTATCATCCCCGTCAACAAGTTTGGGCTGAGCATTTTACTTGGAGTCCTGATTGGCAGGAGATTGTGGGGTTAACTTCAACGGGCAGAGCAACGATCGCAGCCTTACAATTGAATCGCGAGCGCGTTGTAAATTTACGCCGAGTTTTGTTGGTGACGGGCGATCATCCTCCATCGATCGATCGTTCCCCTTCTCAATTCTAAATTCACAATTCTTCATTCTAAAATCGTTGGCGAAGCCTCCCGGAACGGGAATCGCATCACCCATCGGAACATCATCAGGCTGACCAATTGATCACCGTCAAATTCCTGACCTTTGTGAACCCTTGATCCTTGGTCACTAACCTCGCTGAATTTTGCACGCGATCGCAGCAATCATTGCATCAGAGAAGCTTTAATCGATACTGTTGACGCACTTCAATAATCGACTCAATTAACGTGTTGTCACTTGCAGCTAGACCAATCACTTCAACACGCTGAAGAAACTGCTGGAACAGATCACGATCGGATTGACTTAGCCCCGAAAATACTAAGAATTCAATCTGACTGATGAGCGAAATCCCAACCCAATCTGCACATTGCAATAATTGAACTAAGAACTCTTCGCCTTGTAAGAGTGCGACGATCGCATTAGTATCCAGCAAATATCGATTACCATTCATCTCGAAACGCTCTCTGCATTGCTACGGCATCGCCCTGCCACGTTAACTGCCCCACTAGATCAGAAAAATCATAGGCAGATGTAACTTTAACCTTGGATGTTGTTGGATTTAAAATCAGCACAATATCGACATTCCCAGATGAGAGCGCGGTTGGGATATCTAGACGCAACTGTCCAGAGCTATCGATCGTACTGGTGAGTTTTAGAACTTCCATATTTAAGCCTGTCCTAACTAGGATTGCCTTATTTTAGCGTATCAGCAGAACCAGGGACGATCGCCCCCTCCCCCTTCTCAATTCTACATTCACAATTCATCCTTCCAAAATCGTTGGCAACGCCTCCCGGAGCGGGAATCGCAGGGGAGCATCTCACTTTTGCAATGAGTATAAATACTTGCGATATTAAGCACGAATTGAAGGTGAGACACCTATGGAAAACTGACCATTGAGATAAGCACATCGGTGTTGTAAGACTTGGTTCACATTCTTCTCCGACCATTGTGCTCCTGAAATTTTGATTCGGC
>JAYUJY010000063.1:0-7131 GCA_043764895.1 Synechococcales cyanobacterium
GACGATCACAAAACCGATGACACCTTTCTGCATGTGGTCGAACTGAAAAATCAACGCTGCGAAGTCTTCTACAAAAAACTTAAATTCATCTATATCGAATTGCCAAAATTCAAAAAATCCCTCGACCAACTCGAAAGTCATTTTGACAAATGGATGTTTTTGTTGCGACACCTTGCCGAATTGACCGATCGACCCCAACCGCTCCAAGAAGGCATATTCCCAGAACTGTTTGCCGCTGCTGAAATCGCCAACTTTTCCCCAACCGAACAGGAAACCTACCAAAACAGCCTCAAATATTACCGTGATATGAACAATGTGGTTGATACCGCAAGACAAGAAGGCATTGAACAAGGTATTGAACTGGAACGATCGCGTGTCCTAGAAAGACAACGATCGCTCCTGCTTCGTCTACTTTCCCGCACCCTAGGAGAACTCCCTAATCTGGTGAAGATGCAGATTGATCAGATGTCGGTCGATCGATTGGAGGCACTCAGTGATGACTCTGTTGATTTTACAAACTTGGACGATTTGGTTCAGTGGCTCGATCGAATTTAAGATTCCCAGCAAAGCCGATCGTCACCACGATCGCTGGAGCCAAAGCAACCGCCGCTGCGATCGCCTCTATCCAAACGAAGCCACTGGGTGATTCGATCGTTTGAACTGGAGGGCGCAGAGGTTGCCTATCCGTTCGTCGTGCAGATGGGTGGGACGATCGTGGAGCAAATCGACGGAGCCGTTCATACCAATGGATTGTCTTGCTTGATCGAGTGTAAAGATCAGGTGGGGAATGTCAATATTGATCCGATCGCCAAACTGATTACAACCTGCGAATGGAGGGAGTTACATGAAAAGTGCTTACATTATCACAGACAAAGTTGAAACAGAATTAAATCTAGTGAGCATCTTACCAGCAGCCCTCCTCAAGGACATCCAAATTATTCCCAGCAGATCTCGATCGGGTGCGATCGCTCTTGCTGGGAGTCTGATGTTTGAGAAACATCGTCCGGTTGCGTTGGTTGTAGATCCCGAGACTTCCGAACCTAACGCAATGCAAGAAAAGCATGATCTCATCTCTACGCTTCTGTGGCCCACTTCAGCCGAAACCACCTATAAAATCTTCCTTTGTCCGAAAACCCAAAGTCTGAATGATCGCAACAACCCGATCGTCCATGACCTAATCCAGTTCCTCTCCACCTATATCCAACAACCCGTCTAAATATGAAAATCAACTGGAGTACATTAGCGGAAGAGCTAGAGACAATAAATATTGGTAGTGCCCTTACCTAAAGGACAGAGAAAAATAGGCTTCGATCGTCAAGGGCTTGCCGCACGGCTTTCCAGATCACCTTATTATTCTTTACATAATGGCATTACCCATTGGAGATTACAATCGTCATATTCGGGCTACGATCGAGGAGAACAGAAAATCTTCCAGAATTTCTCCATCCTTTACTTAATGGCACCACCCAAATCTCCAGGAATAAAGCCGATGCGTTCAGTGAGAAAACTTTTGTCGATCGTCAAAACCTGTGAAACGTTCGCTACTGAGTCTTTGGGTAGCCCTGTTTGACGACTGGGTAGGAAAACATTTCCAGGCGATCGAGCTAGTTCAAGATTTGAGGTGATGACGATCGCAATCACGGTTCTGAGATTACTCTGCGTAAATGTATCGTCTTGAATAATGGCAATCGGTCTTCGATAACCGGGTTCAGACCCGACAGGCTTGGGTAAGTCTGCCCACCAAATTACTCCACGAAGCATTACCATTCCTCGTGGAGTAGCGAGGCGTATTGAAGGGCTGCGATCGTAGGATCGAGTTCTGAAGGTTGGGCAGGATAGACTTGATTGAGTTGGTCGAGAATAGCTTGGCGATTGTGTTTGCGGAGGTAGAGGGCGATCGCATCGGTGTAGAAATCGTTTAGTGAAATGCAAAGCTGTTGAGCTAGCACGATTGCTTCTGTTTGGACGGCTTCTGGAAGAAGGATTGCAGGTTCCATCGGTGTTACCTAAGAAAATGGCATTGTATTGATTATGACGCATTCTCTCGATCGGGAGAAGGTCGATTGCCTTCAATAGAAGTGAATGAGTTAATTCTAGAGAATCGGGCAATGGTGGGGCGATCGCAGAGTTTATGCTTTTGCGGCATACTGGAGAAAATTCCTGATGTGTGAGTTGCTATGGTCATTGAGTGGGGCGTCTTGGGTGGTGCAATTCCTTGGGTTGGTGAATGGGCGACGGTGGCAGTAGCGACGGCGATCGTGAAGGGGATGAAAGGTCAGTTTAGTCCGGATGAAATGACGAAGATTTTAAAGCGATCGACGGAAGCGGCTGAGGGTTCGCAATCGGGTGGGGGTGGGTTGTTTTCTGGGTGTGATTGGAAAGCGCCTAAGGGTGCAAAGAAGTTTTTGGAGCAGTTTTTTCAGATGGGTGAGGTGTTGAAGGAGTTGCAGAAGCCGTTGCAAGATGCGGGGCAGCCTTCGGTAGAGATTTTGGTGGTGGCGTTTGAAGTGGCGGCGACGCAGAAGAATTCGGGGGTGGAAGCGTATAAGTCTGCGATGTTGCGATCGTGGATGGAGGTTTTTGTTGGGTGTTATGTGGGCGAGGTGCAGGGGATTTGCTTGCGGGTGGCGAAGGATCACTATCTCAAACAGCTTGCGCATCGGGTGGATGATGTGAAGTTTGTGGGGATTGCGGCATCGGGGGAGGAGACTCAAAAGGCTTTGGCAAAGATCTTTGTGATGCCTGATGTAAGAGAGGAAAAACGATCGAGTGCTTCAGATCCAGTCTTTGTTGTAGAGGGCAATTTAAAGGCATTGGCATTAAAAGCTGAAATCGGTCAGGAAGCATTCGTTTTTTCTACTGACAACTCCCAAAGGAATCTTCTGGAAGAACAACGATCGTGGGCAAGTCGCGATCGCAGTGGTCCAAAAATTCCGGCTCAGAAGGTATTGACGCAATCTAAAAATAAGGCGGTTTTGTTGGGTGCGCCGGGATCGGGGAAGACGACGTTGGCGAGTTATTTTGCGTTGATGTTGTGTGAACAAGCTGGGAATGATCCGACGCAAATTGGGTTAGAGGCGGATTGGTTGCCTGTGGTAATTCGGATCAGGGATTGGGTGCTGAAGCCGGAGTTGAGTGTGTTGAAGTATTTGCGGTGGTATGCGGAGGATAGTCTTTCGGTGAAGGTGTTGCCGATCGGATTTTTTGAGCATTGGTTGGAGCGGGGACGGGCGTTGATTTTGTTGGATGGGTTGGATGAGGTGGTGGATGAGGGGCAGCGGCGGACGATCGTGGAACAGATTGAGACGTTTTTGGGGTTGTATGAAGATTGTCCGGCGGTGATTACGTCGCGTCCGGCGGGGTATCGGTGGGACTTTTTTAATGTGGAGGCGTTTCCGCACTATACGTTGGAGCCGTTTGACGACAAACAGGTGGATACGTTCATTGATCATTGGTATGACAGTCGGGAACTGGATAAGGGGTTGGCTAAACGGCGAAAGGAGGATTTGCGATCGGCGTTTAAGGGGAACGATCGGATTCGGCAACTTGCGACTAATCCATTGTTGTTGACGATTATTGCGTTGATTCATCGGTATCAGGCGGAGTTGCCGAGACGGCGGTTTAAGCTGTATGAAAGTGCGGTGGAGACGCTGCTGACGAGTTGGGATAGTGGGAAGGATATTAAACTGTATTCGGTGTTGCAGCAGTTGAAGTCGGATGATCTGTTGTATGTGTTGAAGAAGTTGGCGTATTGGATTCATACGCAGGGGAGTGCGGGGGAAACGGATGGTGGAACACTGATTGAGACGGATGAGTTAATGCGGCAGTTACAGAAGGAGATTAAGGCACAGAAGAAGTGTGAATCTCATGAGGCGAAAGCGGAAGCGAAACGGTTTGTGGATTTCATCCAGCGACGGACGGGATTGCTGAATGAGCAGGGAAAGGATCGCTATGCGTTTGTGCATAAGACGTTTCAGGAGTATCTGACGGCTGAGGAGATTTACGATCGCTTTGAGGAGGGCGAGGATGAGGCGATCGTGGACCATATTCAAGCGCATCTGCATGATCCGCATTGGCGGGAGGTGTTGCTATTGCTGGTGTCGAAGCTGAAGAAGAAGCGGGCGGCGAGAGCGATCGAGGTGATTTTGAATGCGGGGAGTGAGTATGAAAAGTGGTTGCATCGGGATTTGTTGTTTGCGGGTTGGTGTTTGACGGAAGATCCGGAGGGATTGAAGACGGTTGCGGAGGGATTGGTTGGGGAAATACTGGATGGATTGGTTGCGATCGAAATCAGTGATACTAAACGCAATGGGAATAAAGCTCGTGAAGAATCGGCTGAGATTATTAAGCGCTTGGGTGGAACCGTATTTGAGGGGAATATTTGGGGGCGGTTGAACAGTGAGGAAGGGACGATCGCTCAGTTTCGTTTGCTAGAGTTTCAAGCTTTTTTGGGGCAGGAGGGAGAGGCGATCGAGACCCTATTGAAATTACTCAAGGATGATGATTCTGATGTTCGTGTTCGTGCAGCATCTGCGTTAGTTGAATTGGGGAATAGGTCGCCAGAAGTCGTGAGTGAGTCGTTTAGCTTATTCAAGAACACTAGTACTTGGTATAGATCAGAATCTGTGTTGATTCAGTTAGGGAGTACGTCGCCTGAAGTCATTAGTGGATTGCTAAATTTACTCCAAGATGACGATTCTGATGTTTGCTCTAGTGCGGCATTCGTATTAAGTCAGTTAGGTAATTCATCGATAGAAATCATTAGAACATTACTGAAATTACTCAATAAGAATGATGATTCGGTTGTTCTTATTAATGCAATACTCGCGTTGGGTCAGTTAGGGAAGTCATCACCAGAAGTTGTGGGAGAATTGCTGAACTTAATCCAGAACGATGATTCTTATGTTCGTTCTAGTGTCGCATCCGCGTTAGGTCAGTTAGGGAATGCGTTACCAGAAGTTGTGAGGGGATTGCTGAACTTACTTCAGGACGACAATTCTCGGGTTCTCTCTAGTACGACAGAGGCGTTAGTTCATCTGAAAAGTTCATCGCCAGAAGTCTTAAGAGAATTGTTGAACTTAGTCCAGAACGATGATTCTCATGTTCGTTCTAGTGTCGCATCTACTTTAGGTCAGTTAGGGAATACGTCACCAGAAGTGATGAAAGGATTATTGAGCTTGCTTCAGGACGATGACTCTCCTGTTCGTTCTCGTGCGGCATCTGCATTAGTTCAATTGAGGAGTTTGTCACCAGAATTGATGAGAGGACTGTTGAGCTTACTCCAAGACAATACACGCTATGTTCGTTCTCGTGCAGTACATACATTAGGTCAACTCGGCAAAGAATCGATCGAAGTTCTTCCCGCATTAGTGGAATGGATCGATCGTCAGCCTGATGATGTTCCGATTGGTAGTGCGATCGATGCGCTGCGATCGATTTTGGAATGAAGAATTTAGAATGTTGAATTGGGGAGGAGGGCGATCGTCCTCCTTAACTATTTGCCTCAATTGAAGTAATCAGGAGGGTGTTTATCTAAACTGTGGAGTGCTTGACGGAGATTGACTACGCCTTCTCGATTAAGATCCAATCGAGCGACCGTTGCCCGTCCTGTTTGCGTTCGTCCAATGATCAAGCTGTAATCATCACTCCAGACAAAATGCGATCGCCAACGATCTTGACGAGGGTTATAAAGCGGCACATATTTTCCTGTAATCGGATCAATGGCTTCGGTATGATTGTATTTGGCATTATTGCAAGATTGGCAGGCGATCGCGAGATTTTCTAGATCGTTTGCCCCTCCTTTTGAACGAGGAAACGTATGTTCGATCGAGAATGTGACGGATGAATATTTGGTTTGGCTAATACAATACTCGCAGCAATAGTGCGATCGTTGCAAAATAAATTGCTTCTGCGATCGGGTGAGTCGGGATTCAGCCATGATCTAAAACGTCTGATTCAGTATTAATTTCAAGATCTTGCATCACTTCATCTAGGTTTTTATCTTGCAGAGTCGCGAGCTGGATCAGCGATTGAATTCGTTGGACATTTAGAGTTTCTAGATGAGTCGTCAGTTCAATCAATTGGGTATGTTCTTTTTCGGTCAACGTTTCCGCTTGTCGTTTCTTAATCAGCGCATGGTAACTTTGCCAAGCATCCTGGGATAGTCCAGTGTTGATTTGATCTAGGAGGCTAACTTCAGTAGGCGCAGTAGGTTTAAGGTTTGTTATTAAGGTATTGAGAATATAACGATCGGGTTCAACGCCTTGTTTAGTCGCTTCTGTGCGTAATTTTTGGTCTAGTTCTTCTGACAGAGTTAGATTAATAGTGCTCATGGCTGTTGCGGTGGGTGAATTCTTCCTTAGTATATCGAAGACGATCGCCTTTCGTCCTGGTCTTTCTAAAAAATGTACGGGTGATCGAAGTTCTTCCCGCATTAGTGGAATGGATCGATCGTCAGCCTGATGATGTTCCGATTGGTGATGCGATTCCCGTTCCGGGAGGCTTCGCCAACGATTTTAGAATTTAGAATTGTGAATGTTGAATTGGGGAGAGGGCGATCGGTCCAGCTATAATTTAATTGCAGATCCTTTGAGGTTTATCAATGTTGACCCAAGTTTCACCCCTCCAACAGGCGATCGATTCGATCGAGGCGCTTCCTGAAGACGAACAAGATCTCGTGTTTGACCTAATCCAAAAACGTCGGATTGCCATGCGTCGAAAGGAGATTGCCCAAAGTGCCCTAGACACAATGGTTGCCGTCGAGAATGGTACTGCCAAACGAGGAACAGCAGCCGAAATTATGGCGGATATTTTTGGAGATGATGAATGAGGACGTTGCTCTTTGATCAAAGTTTTCGGCGGGCTGCGAAGCGAACGTGTAAAAATCAACCTCAGCTTCGATCGATCATTTAGCGACCTCGAAACCTGGGCCACCCAGCACCACATCAAACTCCAAAAAACATACAACACCGAAAGCCAACAGGTTGGACTGATCTTGGAGGGTTCAGGCTGTTAGTACAATCGCTTGACGATCGTCTCCATCCCGATCGATCGGTAGAAGTTGAGATGCGATCCGGAGAGATGATAGGAGTGGAGATTGCCTAAGGTCAGATAATCCCAAGAGTCTGCTCT
>JAYUJY010000064.1:0-88834 GCA_043764895.1 Synechococcales cyanobacterium
GTGCCGATCGAATCAAAAGATCAGGTCCGCATTGGGGCAAAGGGCGAATTTCCAAAGGTCAAAAAACTCACCGATCGCACCATTGAATTCACCTTTCCAGAACCCTTCTCGCCCTTTCTCCACACGACTACGGGTGGACGCACAGGTTCAGTTGCGATCTTGCCGAAACATAAGCTGGCGGCAACCTTGAAGACCCTCGACAAGAACGGCAATCCCAAATTTATCACCCATTGGGGCACCGATACAAAGCCGAATGACGTGGTGGTTAACGGTCCGTACCAAATCGAAAGTTACTTAACTGGACAGCGATTAGTGTTCAAACGGAATCCCTACTATTGGCGAAAAGGATTGCAGGGTGAATCACTACCGAAATTCGATCGTATCATCTGGTCTGTCATTGAAAATCAAGATACGCAATTGCTAAAGTTTCGATCGAATGACCTTGATGTGATGGGCGATTCACGTCCACTGAAAGCCGAATACTACGCGCTTTTGAAACAGGAAGAACAACGCGGCAACTTCAAAGTAATGGACGGTGGACCGTGGTCTGGCGTGCTGCAATTTGTATTCAATCTGAGTACGGCCAAGAACAGCAGCGGGAAACCCTTTGTCGAACCCAAGAAAGCACGCTGGTTCAACAACAAAGCCTTCAGAAAAGCGATCGCCTACAGCATCAACAAAGAACGCATCAACACCAACATCTTTCGTGGCGTGGGCGTGATTCAGCATTCGCCTATTTCTGTCCAAAGCCCATTCTTTTATTCGCCAAAGCAAGGGTTGAAGGTGTATGACTACAATCTCAACAAAGCAAAGGAGTTACTAAAAGCAGCGGGGTTTACTTACAAAGGCAATGAACTGTTCGACGATCAAAACAACCGCGTCGAGTTTAATCTAACAACGAATGCGAATAACCTAGTTCGAGTCGCGATCGGGTCTCAAGTCAAACAAGATCTCGAAAAAATTGGAATTAAGCTCAATTTCCAAGTCGTAAACTTCAGCGTCCTAGTCGAAAAAATTAACGGTTCACGGGACTGGGATACGCACATGATCGGCTTTGAGGGTGGAGTAGAGCCGCATCTCGTCTCGAATCTTTGGCTCACAGGGGGCGGATCACATTCGTTTAATCTCAAGCAGCAACCAGGACAACCTACCATTCAAGACTACGCACCCAAGCCCTTTGAAGTAGAAATCGATCACTTATTTCAAGACGGAGCACGCGAGTTTGACACTGCTAAACGACGGGCCATTTATGTCAAGTTCCAGCAGCTTGTTCAAGAAGAACTGCCCATTATTCATATGGTAAACGATCGCGCTTTCATGGTCGTGCGCAATGATATTCAAGGCGTGGATTATAATGGATTGCCCTTCTGGGGACTGTGGAATATTGATGAGGTTTATCGCAAATGACAACGCCCGACTATCTTCGATCGCTGTTGAAATCTGTTGCCACGGGAGATCTGAGTCCCGATGCTGCTTTTGAGAATTTGAAGGATTTAAATTTTGAAAAAGTAGGCGATTTTGCCCATGTTGATCACCACCGGGCACTGAGAACTGGATTTCCTGAAGTGATTTGGGGACCGGGAAAAACGCCCGATCAAATTTCGCAGATCATGGAATCCATGCGCAACCGATCGCAAACGATTATGGCAACGCGAATTGATTCAGCAACGTTTGATGCAATCAAATTACGATCGCCGGATGTCATCTATTTCGATCGGGCTAGAATATGTGCGTTGCGCGGTTGTGAATTGCCAGCGCGATCGGGCGTGATTACGATTTTGACTGCTGGAACAGCCGATGTCCCGGTTGCGGAAGAAGCGGCTGTAACGGCAGAACTGTCTGGCTTTGAGGTCCGCCGATTGTGGGACGTGGGTGTAGCCGGAATTCATCGATTGCTCGCCCAACGCCATGTCATTGATGATGCAGAAGTCTTAATTGTCGTAGCCGGAATGGAGGGTGCCTTGCCCAGTGTCGTCGGTGGGTTAGCCGATTGTCCCGTGATCGCGGTGCCGACCAGTATTGGGTATGGAGCGAGCTTTGAGGGGTTAGCAGCCTTACTTGGAATGTTGAATTCCTGCGCATCGGGCATTGGCGTCGTCAATATTGATAACGGGTTTGGGGCAGCTATGCTCGCGATGCAGATTCTTCGGGTAAGACAAGTTAAAAGTTAGGAGATTTGACTCGATCGAGAAATGAATCTACCGGAGGCCTCTTGGCCCCAATTCTGGGGGAGCAAGAAATTCCGAAGCACCCAGAATTGGGAGGCTAGTATCACGCTGCGTAAATAAGCCAGGTATGTAGAACCTCTTCGTTGGGTTTGGGGCACGGCGTGCCATGCCCCTACAGATCCGGGTTCCAGAGAACGTAGGGGCACGGCTTGCCGTGCCCAAAGCGCAACGAAGAATGGATCAATATGTCTGATTGTTTGGATTGTTTGCAATACTAGGCTTACTTACGCCGCATAGTATTAGTGGGCCTCGGTAATCTTATTCCTGGGAACTGCCTAATCGGTTTCAACAGTCGAATGACCGTAGTCCTAGCAGATGCACAAATCACTATTCATCCGCTAGGACTTTTCCTAGGTCACAGACTTTCTATCCTATCCACACACCCAAAACTTACGTTGAGAATGTCAGATTTCTAATCCTCGGAGAGTGAGCTTTCTAAAGCTAGGCGTTGCTCGGCGTTGCGCAAAAAATACCCGCTCATCATTGCAGAGGCCATCAGGCGTCCGAGGTGATCCCGGCTAGTGGCGATCGTGACATCAAATCCTTCGCTGGGCAGACCGCCAAGCAATCCTGAAATATTGCGTTCCATAACCTGAAGCACCTCTGGCGACCCTGGACGGGAGAGCTGTGCAATGGTGTCAGGATTCATGCTCTGGACGTATTTCCAAAATACATCTGGTTCATTATTGGATGTGTTGAAATTAGGGATGTGGATAGCATCGTTCACGGGAGATTCTCCAAAATTCAAGATTAAGAGTAGCGATTTGTTCGATGAACTTAATGTAACAACTGACTTCCGATCGCGCCCAGTGGGTGAACCGAACGGCTAAGGAGAGGTTTTACGGCACGAAAGTCGCCACAACTTATTGTTCAACCTTAAAAGCGGGTAGCGAGAATCGAACTCGCAACTAAAGCATGGGAAGCTTTCATTTTGCCACTAAACTATACCCGCATTAATCTTAGTATAGGCCATGATGGCGCACATCGGATCATTTTTTGGGTCAAGTTTTGGGTTACGTCTCCTTCCTAAATTTTTTAGAAAGAGTCTTATCTTCCTCAGAACAGGGCACAATGAGATATCCGATCGCCATTTGCTCACTGGAATGTTTAACGCAACTGAGTTACTAATTGATGACTTTGTCCGCATCCTGCGGGAAGGCTACCATCGAACCTACGGTGCGCTGAGGTCCGACTACGAAGAGATTATCGGCTGGGTCGGCGCAATGGCCATGGAAAATGTCGCCAATAGCGATGCCCTGTACCACAATGTCGAGCACTCGATTCTAGTGGCCTTGGTGGGGCAGGAGCTACTGCGCGGAAAACATATCCGAGAGGGCGGCGTGTCCTGCGATGACTGGCTTCACTTTATTATTTCGCTGGTGTGTCATGACATTGGCTATGTCAAAGGCGTCTGTCGTCAGGACCGGGATGGCTGCTACGCGACAGGGATTGGCAATGAGATGATTAAGCTGACACCCGGTGCGACCGATGCGGGGTTAACGCCTTACCATGTCGATCGCGCCAAGCTATTTATTGATGAACGGTTTGGGAATCATCCCTTCATTGATGCCGATCGGATTAAGCAAAATATCGAGCTGACCCGATTCCCGGTGCCGTCTGAAGATGATCATCAGAGCACCAATGACTATCCTGGATTAATCCGGGCCTCGGACTTAATCGGGCAACTCAGCGACCCGCGCTACCTGAAGAAAATCAGTGCTCTCTTTTATGAGTTTGAAGAGACGGGCGTCAATAAAATGCTGGGCTACCAGAATCCAGGAGATCTCCGGCTGAACTATCCAAAATTTTATTGGCAGGGCGTATACCCTTATATCCAGGATGGATTGCGCTATCTATCGGTGACGCAGCAAGGCAAGCAGATTATTGCGAACCTGTACTCCAACGTCTTTGTGGTGGAGCACGCAGATTTTGAGGAGCTTTGGCAGTTGCATGTAGATATGTAACCTGTGGGATGGTGACACTGTAGGATAGTCACACCTCTGAATGTGTAAGTTGGGATCGCTATGGATTGGTGGAAACGGTTAAAGGAAAGCGGTCTAGCTCGCTGGGGCGGCGCGATTTTGGCGGTGCTTTATGCGGTGGCTCTTTTCGCAGAGTTTGTATCCCCGTACGATCCCTATGAGTCGCAGTTAGATGGCGCACTGCTACCGCCGACTGCGATTTACTGGCGTGATGCCTCAGCACAAAAACAATGGCTCGGTCCTCACGTCTATCCGACGACTCAAGGTGCGATCGATATTGAGACTGGATCGCGCGCAGTCAAGGTAAATGTCAAGGCTCCTGCTCGGTTGAAGCTTTTTGTCTCCGGTTTTGAGTACAAATTTCTGGGGTTGATTCCCTGCAACTGGCATCTCTTTGGCACCGACGATCGCCCCGGTCCCAAAGCCTATATCAATCTTCTGGGTACGGATGAGCAGGCGCGGGATCAGTTCAGTCGCTTAGTGTATGGCAGTCGGGTGAGCTTGTTTATTGGACTGTTGGGAATTGCAATTTCGTTTCCGCTAGGGATGTTGGTGGGCGGAATTGCGGGCTATTTTGGCGGGTGGGTGGATGGAATTCTGATGCGCTTTGTGGAAGTGCTGATGACGATTCCCGATATCTATCTTTTGATTTCCCTCGCGGCGGTGCTGCCTCCGGGATTGAATAGTGCGCAGCGGTTTTTGTTGGTGACGGTGATTACGTCTTTTGTGCGGTGGGCCGGACTGGCTCGGGTGATTCGAGGGCAGGTGTTGTCCATTAAGGAACGCGAGTTTGTGCAGGCGGCGAAAGTGATGGGTGGACAGCCGCTTTATATTATTCTGCGTCATGTGCTGCCTCAAACGGCGACCTATGTGATTATTTCGGCGACGTTGACGATTCCAAGTTTTATTGTTGCGGAAGCGATTTTAAGCTTGATTGGGCTTGGAATTCAACAACCCGATCCGTCTTGGGGAAATATGCTTTCACTAGCGACGAATGCGTCGATTTTGGTGCTTCAGCCTTGGCTGGTGGCGGCTCCGGCTGGGCTGATGATTTTGACGGTGCTGGCGTTTAATTTGCTCGGCGATGGGCTGCGGGATGTGTTAGACCCCCGAGGCTCGGAGCGGTAATTGAAGCCATTTTGAAAAGCTCTGTTAGAATGTTTGCACTACTTTGGGTCTATGCAGAACCTTCATGGCTACATCCCTTGCCCGTGACGCGGTTTCTTTTTTGATTGACCTTGCTGAGAAGGGTGAAATCGATCCTTGGGATGTCAAAGTGATCGATGTGATCGATCGCTTCTTAGCCGAGTTAAACCCGTTTACCGCCACTCACCGAACGCAGTATGAATCCACCTTGTCCCAATCGGGTCAAGCATTTTTGTATGCGTCGATGTTGATTCTACTGAAGGCTGATAATCTGGTCGATCGCGATCGCTTTGAACCCGTTGAAGACGAGTTTGTTGAGGAAGACTTTGAGAGTGAGCGAGCACTCCCGGCTCACCTAGAACGCCAAATCCGTCGCCGTGCGGTCGCCCATCCCCCTCAGCGACGGCGAGTGACCTTGCAAGAACTGATTAATCAACTTGAAGTGATTGCAGCGGCGATCGAAGACAATGGTTCTCGGTCTCGGGTGAAGGCACGTCGGGCACGTCCGCAGTCGAGATCTCAGGCGATTCGGACGATCGCTCAGTTGGCGCACCAGGAAAACCTGACGGAAATGGCGGTGATGCTGGAAGAATTTTTCTCTAGCCATTGGGATGAGCTGTCAGCAGGCAATGATTGGATTGACTTTAATCTATTGTTAGAGTTTTGGATGGCGACGCGGGCGCAAGAGGAACCCGATGCTCATCGACATATTGTTACCGATGAGCGGACCCATGAAAAAGTGGGCGTTTTTTGGGCGCTGTTACTGCTGAGTTCGCAAAATAAAGTTGAGCTTTCCCAGGAAAATTTCTATCAGGACCTAAAGGTGAAGACGGTCCTGTCGTTAAAAACGCTAAAAATTGACGAATTAGCGGCGATCGCTCTCTCAGACTGAGTTTTCAATCTAATTTAAGAACATTAAAATCAGGAAGAGTAAAATCTGATGATTAAGCCGGGTATTCTAAGATTACTTAAAGAACTCTTGAGGAAGAGATGAAGATTCTTTCTTAGGAGTAATCTTGGTTATGCTAATTATCATCGAAATGATCTGCGGATAGAGAGTAAGTCTATGAAAGCCATGATTCTGGCAGCGGGTAAAGGTACTCGCGTGCGCCCCATCACGTACACCATTCCAAAACCCATGATTCCCATCCTGCAAAAGCCAGTGATGGAATTTTTACTTGAATTGCTGAAACAGCACGGGTTTGATCAGATCATGGTCAACGTCAGCCACCTTGCTAAGGAAATTGAAGACTATTTCCGCGACGGGCAACGTTTTGGCGTGGAAATCGGGTACTCTTTTGAGGGCCGTATTGCGGACGGAGAACTGCTGGGTGAAGCCGTAGGCTCTGCTGGCGGAATGAAGCGCATTCAGGATTTCAACCCGTTTTTTGACGATACCTTTGTGGTGCTGTGCGGGGATGCGTTGATCGATCTCGATCTTACCGAGGCCGTTCGCTGGCACCGGGAGAAGGGTGCGATCGCTACCATTATTATGAAGACCGTTCCGCGCGAGGAGGTGCCTAGCTATGGTGTCGTCGTGACGGATGAGACGGGCAAAATCACCGCGTTTCAGGAGAAGCCTACCGTTGAGGAGGCGCTCAGTACGACGATTAATACCGGGATTTATATTTTCGAGCCAGAAATTTTGAACTATATTCCCTCAGGACAAGAATTTGATATTGGGGGCGATTTATTTCCGAAGCTGGTGGAAATGGGCGCTGAGTTTTATGGGTTGCCCATGGACTTTGAGTGGGTCGATATTGGGAAGGTGCCGGACTACTGGCACGCCATTCGATCGGTGCTGAAGGGCGATGTCAAAAATGTGTCGGTTCCGGGCAAGGAAGTCAAACCGGGCGTTTATACCGGGCTAAATGTGTCGGTGAACTGGGATAAGGTGGATATTCAGGGTCCGGTGTACATTGGCGCGATGACCTGCATTGAAGACGGCGCGACTATTATCGGTCCGGCGATGATCGGCCAAAACTGCCGGATTTGCAGTGGCGCAACGGTGGATAACAGCGTGATTTTTGACTACTCGCGCCTAGGGTCCGGCGTGCGGCTAGTCGATAAGCTGGTCTTTGGTCGGTACTGTGTGGACAAAACTGGGGCCACCATTGACGTCCAGGCGGCGTCTCTGGACTGGCTCATTACTGATACCCGACAGGCGATGCCGACGGACCAGTCGGTGGAGCATAAGGCTATTGCACAGTTGCTGGGCAAGCAGGACATGGCGGTGATCGGATAGAGCCAACCCCCAAACGTTAAATTTTATCGAGTAGAGCGGGCCGATCGGCCCGCTTTTTTGTGCATTGGGTCGATTATGAATTTTAATTTACATTGCTTAATAATTCGTGATAAGTTTAGTTTGGCGTGGAACAGTATTGCTGACAAAATGAGTTAAGTCTTTTTTTGAGACCGTTGAAAACATTAACTTTGAGGTAGATTGCTACATGGCTATTACGATTAATGAAGCGCGTAACATTTTTCCAGGTACGATGGCTGCCGATGCAGTTCCCGCTACGACTGCTCGTTTTAGGCAGCTCAGCGTTGAGGATCAATTGGCCTTGATCTGGTTCGCTTACCTTGAAATGGGTTCGACCATTACGATCGCGGCTCCGGGCGCGGCAAACATGCAGTTTGCTGAATCGACCTTGACCCAGATTGTCCAAATGAATTTCCGCGAGCAGTCCCAGATCATGTGTGATCTGGCTAACAATGAAGACAACCCGATTTGCCGGACCTACGCAACGTGGTCGGTCAATATCAAACTCGGCTTTTGGTATCGTCTCGGCGAGCTGATGGAAGAGGGAAAGATTGCACCCATTCCGGCGGGCTACAAGCTTTCTGCCAATGCTGCATCGGTATTGACGAGCATTCAAGGGCTTGAGCAAGGTCAGCAGATTACGGTATTGCGTAATTCTGTTGTAGACATGGGGTTTGATACCTCCAAATTAGGGAGCTACAGTCGGGTTTCTGAGCCTGTGTTGGTTCCTGTTGCGATGGCCGATCGCAAATTGGTGACGATCGAGGGGATTGATAATCCGGCAATCTTGGACTACATGAACAACATGAACGCCAATGATTTCGATGCGTTGATCGAGCTATTTGCTAATGACGGTGCGCTTCAGCCTCCGTTCCAGAAACCGATCGTGGGCCGGGATGCGGTGCTGCGGTTTTTCCGTGAGGACTGTCAGAATTTGAAGCTGATTCCAGAGCGCGGTGTGGCTGAATCTGCGGATGATGGTTACACTCAATTTAAGGTAACGGGTAAAGTTCAAACGCCTTGGTTTGGAGCGGCGGTTGGGATGAATATGGCTTGGCGGTTCTTGGTCGGGCCTGATAATAAGATCTTTTTTGTGGCGATCGATCTTCTAGCCTCTCCGAAGGAATTGTTGAACTTTGTTCGATAAACGTCTGCGGTGATGGGTGGTCTGATGGAGTTGATGCGTTGCTTCGCGTAACGCATCCTACGTCGGATTTTGGGGATGGATTTGGGATGGGGTTGAAATGGCCCTTTTGGGGATCTTTTCGGGTTCAAACTTTTTGAGAGGTTGGCTTGGATGGGGATACTATGGGCGATCGGAATCTGTGGGGCTTGGGTCTTCAGTTTGATTGGATTGCTGGGGGCCAACGTAGGGTTTCAGGGTCTGCATCTTTCCATTTTTCAGGTGATTGGTATGGTTCTTCTTCGGACGTTTCTCCATACCGGATTATTTGTCATAGCCCATGATGCAATCCACGGGAGCCTCTGCCCGAATCGTCCCGCCCTGAATGCAAGAATTGGGCATTTGATGCTTGGGTTATATGCATTTCTGCCCTATGATAAAAGCTATACTAATCATTGGATGCATCATTACTATCCGGCACAAGTTTGTGATCCAGATTTCCATGATGGGCCAAATCCCCATCCGGTTCTTTGGTATTTCAACTTCATGGCTGAGTATTTACCCTTGACTCAGTTCCTGGTCTTTGTGACTGGATGGATGGGGCTAC
Source organism: Synechococcales cyanobacterium (assembly GCA_043764895.1). Taxonomy (GTDB): domain Bacteria; phylum Cyanobacteriota; class Cyanobacteriia; order Leptolyngbyales; family Leptolyngbyaceae; genus JAAFJU01. The sequence goes on from JAYUJY010000064.1 coordinate 9,350, forward strand.
TGTTTGTGGCGGTTCAAGTCTGTGGAGTTCACTGGGAAAACGTTGTTCTGTTTTGGGTTTTACCCTTGATTCTCAGTTCAATCCAGTTGTTCTTCTTCGGAACCTATTTGCCCCATCGGGGTCCGCATCCTGTCGTGTCCCATTCCGATCGCCAATCTCACCGTGCTCACACTTCTAATTATCCGATAATTGTGTCATTTTTGACCTGTTATCATTTTGGATATCATTGGGAACATCACGAATACCCCCGAGTTCCCTGGTATCAGCTACCCTCAGTCCACTTTAACAAACGACGGAACTTAGTAATCGATCATGTTAATGCAAGTAAATGAGATGGGTTGGTCAGAGGTCGAGCTAGACATCGTTCAGGTTTCGTTTAAGGCGGCTTACGATCGTGAGATTGCAGCTTTAATAGAAGAGGTTCGTCAGCAGGCCATTGAGATTGTTGAAATTGATCACATGTGGCGACTGCATGACTTTTTGAGTGCTAGACGACATGATGTCGAGGGTAAATATGACCATAGTGATGCAGGTCTCTTATTTGTATTTGCACGGCTAGTCAAAGAAAAATGGATTAAGGTGTCTGAATTGGAAGGATTGGAGAAATCTAAGTTGTCCAAGATTTCGGCGCTGGCTCGGATGTAAGATGTGAAGGAACGATCGCAAAAGTAATGTTGACGCATGTCCGATCGTGAATCCTTAAAATCGAGAGTCCGACCGCTGTGGCACAGGTTATTTTTGACAATGTTTATAAGAGCTTTCCCACCCACATTGGCCCTAGTGAGCCTGCGGCGAGTAATGCTCAACCCCTGAGTGAGCAAGTTCGAGGTAGAGCAGTGCTTCGATCGATTAATCTGCGAATCCATGACGGCGAGTTTATGGTGCTGGTGGGTCCGTCGGGTTGTGGGAAGAGTACGCTGCTGCGAATGATTGCAGGTCTTGAAGAAGTGACGGGCGGGACCATTTCGGTGGGCGATCGGGTGGTGAATCAACTCCCGCCGAAGGATCGAGACATTGCCATGGTTTTTCAAAGCTATGCACTCTACCCGCATCTAACAGTGTACGACAATTTGGCTTTCGGCCTTCGGCGAGCAGCGGTGCAGCGTGAATTAGGCATGATGCCTCAAGGGTTGGAGACGTGGTTGGTGGAGATGAGTCGAGTATTGCCTCGGCGGTTTCGCTACGTGACCCCTCGGGAAGAGGAAATCGATCGGCGGATTCTGATCGTCGCGCAGTCGTTACAAATTGAAGATTTATTGAACCGATTGCCCAAGCAGCTTTCTGGCGGGCAAATGCAGCGAGTGGCCTTGGGTCGTGCTATTGCTCGTAATCCACAGGTCTTTCTAATGGACGAGCCGTTGTCTAATCTTGACGCAAAGCTGCGCGCCGAGACCCGATCGGAAATTGTCAAACTCCAGCGGAAACTAAAAACCACGACGGTCTATGTGACGCACGATCAGACCGAAGCTATGACCATGGGCGATCGGATTGCGGTCTTAAACAACGGCCAAATTCAGCAACTAGCGACGCCGCTGGAGTTGTACAACCGTCCGGTCAATCGATTTGTCGCGCAGTTCATTGGGTCGCCGCCGATGAATTTTATTCCAGTGCAGGTTCGATCGCCGTTATTGATTCAAGGGCTTGGAGACTTTCGGATGACGCTAAGCGAATCTTGGGAGACAGCCCTGAGCGGCTACGACGGCCAATCAGTAGACCTGGGAATTCGACCTGAGCATCTCAGCTACAGCGTCCCCGCGCCCAAAAACCTACCCATCACGGTGGAATTAACCGAAGCCTTAGGCAGCGAAACCTACGTGTATGGGAGCTTTGAGGGAACCCCGATCGTCGCAAAAATTGACAGCGATCGGCAGGTCCAAGTGGGAGACCTAATTTGGCTAGCGGTCAATCCAGAGAAATATCATTTGTTCGATCCAGCCACAGGATTGGCTGTGCGATCGAGGTAGGGTTCCAACGCCTAGACAGGCTGAATTTTCGCCAACTGGGCTCTCAGAATCTCCTGAACCCAGCGCTTACTATTGTCCACATTCACAACGATCCGTTTAAACGTTCCGTCATTGAGATCAAGTGTCATATGGTCCGACTGCGGCGTAATGTACCAAAACTCGCAGCCTGCTCGGGTAAAAAAAGTCCCTGCCTTAATAATTCCCGGAAGATAATTACCCGGTGCGCGCCATTCGTCCCAGTGCATTGTTGCGACTTCAGGAATGGCCGCCACAATATGCTGAAGGGGAATACTCATGAGGTCGCCGGGATGAGCAGACCATATGCGTTCCCAAGTATTGAAGCGGATTTCAAGGCGATCGTTCAGAATCGCAAGTTTCATGGGTTTTACTTAAGATCAGAAAGTTTCAGCTAGCTATTTTAAAGGATGTAGGACCGTCCGTGGTGCTAAACGCCAAATCTCGCCCTAAACTTAACGGGCCGTAACGGGCCTTAATGAGCCTCAGTCAAAAGTCACCGGGGAACACCGATTTTTAGGGTTCTTTATTGTTAAAATTTGATTACGAACGTTAGAGATTTCAGCAAGGGACGGAAAACGACTATGGGTCGAATTGGGGTTTTGCTACTAAATCTTGGAGGACCGGACTGTCTTGAAGATGTCCGTCCCTTTTTGTATAACCTATTTTCCGACCCGGAGATTATTCGACTTCCGGTGCCATGGTTGCAAAGTCCATTGGCGTGGTTGATTTCGACCTTGCGATCGGGCAAGTCGATGGAAAATTATAAGAAAATCGGGGGCGGATCGCCCTTGCGGCGCATCACCGAAGAACAAGGTGCCGCCCTCGCCGCCCTGTTAAAATCGCGCGGTATAGAATCGACCATCTACATCGGAATGCGCTACTGGCACCCGTTCACCGAAGAAGCCGTCGCCCAAATCAAGCGTGACAAGCCCGATAAACTCGTCATTTTGCCGCTATACCCACACTTTTCTATCAGCACCAGCGGCTCCAGTTTCCGGGTGCTAGAACGGATGTGGGCCGCCGATCCAGACTTGCAGGCGATTCCTTACACTGTCATTCCCTCTTGGTACGACCATCCCGGCTATGTGGATGCCATGGCGAAGATGATCGAAGGAAAACTTGACAGCGTTCCTAACCCCGATAAAGCGCACATTTTTTTTAGCGCCCATGGCGTTCCGGTGAGCTACGTCGAAGAAGCGGGCGACCCGTATCAACGCGAGATTGAGGGCTGTGCCAAGCTTATTATGAAGCGCCTGAATCGATCGAATGACTACACCCTCGCTTATCAGAGCCGGGTCGGTCCGGTGGAGTGGCTTCAGCCCTACACCGACGTCGCTATTAAAGAATTAGCAGCGAACGGCGTTGAAGAACTTGTGGTGATTCCGATTAGCTTTGTCTCAGAGCACATCGAGACCCTGGAAGAAATCGATCAAGAATATCGTGAAGTCGCGGAAGAAGCCGGAATTCATGTGTTTGCGCGGGTTCCTGCCATGGACACGGATCCGACCTTTATTCAAGCTCTGGGGGATTTGGTGGCTCAAGCCATGATTGACGCCCCCATTACGTTTGGTGAAACCATCCAACCTGCCGACAACACAAAGTTCTATCCGCAAGAGCGATGGGAGTGGGGTCTGACTACCTCAGCCGAAGTGTGGAACGGTCGTTTGGCGATGTTGGGTATTTTGGGGCTGATTGCAGAACTTCTCGCTGGGCAAGGGCCGCTCCATTCGATCGGCTTTCTGTAACACTCCCGTCTGTAGCACTCCATTAATAGAGATTCACTACAATTCACTACAACTAATCCCTATGACGATCGTCCACCCGTCGCCTGAACTCGTTGCATCGATCGCTGTGCCAGTCCTGTCCTTACCGGACCACACTCAGCTTCCAGACTCTGATGGCATTTTTGTGAAAAACTTCCAAGAACATCCCCAAAGCCTCTTGCTGACGAGTTCTATTCGTCCGGTCTTGGAGGCGCTTCATCCGGATGGTCAGTATTGCATTGGTCAAGACAGTGGAATTTATTGGCGGCTGACTGACCCACCTCAGAAAGGTGCAGAGGCTCCAGATTGGTTTTACGTCCCCAACGTGCCGCCGCTACTGAAAGGGGTAGGACGGCGATCGTACGTCATGTGGAAAGAAATCATGGTGCCGTTGATCGCCATTGAATTCGTGAGTGGCAATGGATCGGAAGAACGCGACACCACGTCACCTTTTTCGAGTGATACGGCCAAAGCCGGGAAATTTTGGGTCTACGAACAGGCCATTCGGATTCCGTTCTATGCCATTTACGAGGTGTCTAAAGCGTCAGTAGAGGTCTACATGCTAGTCGCCAATCATTATCAAAAATGTAGCCCCAACGATCGAGGTCACTACCCGATTCCACCCTTAGGCGTTGAACTGGGAATTTGGCAAGGCGTGGAGGCGAATCAAGACCTGCCTTGGCTGCGGTGGTGGGACAGCGAAGGGAATTTATTACTGTCGGGCGATGAGCGTGCTGACCAGGAAAAAGAACGGGGCGATCAAGAGAAACAGAGGGGCGATCAAGAGAAACAGAGGGCTGACGAACAACAACAACGGGCCGATCGCTTGGCGGCACAGCTTAAAGCTTTAGGAATTAAGGCAGACTGATTGTTTTTCGTTTAAATCATCTAACGATCCAACTTCTTCTCGTTGGGTTTGGGGCACGGCGAGCCATGCCCCTACAGATCCGGGTTCCAGAGACCGTAGGGGCATGGCCATGCCGTGCCCCAAACCTAACGAAGAGGTTCTGAATACCTGGCTTATTTACGTCGCATGGTACTAGTCAGGTCTTTTGCGTCTGAATCATGACTTTATTTGCACCTGATCCAACTGTGATCCGGAGTTCATCAGTCGATCGATCCATGCTTTAAAGTGAGTTCGGTTTTCTAGAATTTGCTGGGGTTCTGTGGTGTCCAGTGCGTTTGGGCAGAGTCCTAGCATCGCCGCACTGGTCACACAAAACATTGATTTCTGAAAGCTCGTGATAATTTTAACGCTAAGATCCGTTTCACCTCGGCTGAAGGTTTTGTAATATTCAAGGAGATAGTCGGGCAAATACCGCACCATATCTTTTGCCACCAGCGTCGGAGGAACGCCTGCACTTCCGGCTGGGATCGGATCTGCATACAGCGCGCCATAGATAAAATCGCTTTTATCCCCCGGAAGCTGCTGGGCTTGTGCGTTGTAAGACAGGATGCCCATGAAAGGGAGCGATCGAAAAAACACCGCTTCGACATAAGGAACGGCGGTATCCATCAAAAACGTCAATCCAGCCGATTTGGGTAAAATATCGTAGGACTTTCCATCAATCTCAACCGTGTAATAAATTGGCACCGCCGCCGCCGCCACGAGTTCATCGCGCACATGATGAATGACATCGCGAATAGTCGTAATTTTACCTGCAACCCGCAGCGAGTCCATCACCAAAAACATCTCACTCATAATGTCCCAAAATTGCCCCAGTGCTCGGGTATAGCAGAGTTGACGAACCTGTTCGAGCAGGAAATCCGGAGAGAGTTTGACGAGTCCTTGAATGAGGAGATTGCCTTGAGTTTTTGCCGCGATCGCCTTATTAGCAAGTTCTACAAATTCTGGCGTGTCGAGATAAGCGTCTAAACCGCCGCCGCCGTGATACATCATGCCTCTCATGCAGTATTCAGCAAACTCGTAGTTGATCCGATCGTGGCCCCAATGATGAAGCAGTTTTGACCAAGACCCGTCGCCGTTCATGTACTTATAGAACGGAAACAAAACAAGAAACTGCGTATCTGCGATGTAGCGCAAATTGATGGAATAGGCTTGAATCACATGACCATAGCTTTCGAGAATCCCAATAACTTCCAAAAAATTGATCGGATCTTCAGGTAACAATCCATCTGCATTTTCAAGACGGCGCAGAATATCTTCGTAGGGATAAGGTTTATTAGAGACCATAGTGAAATCCTAATCGGTGTTTTAAATGAATATTGACTCATCGTTAGACTCTATTCATTCACTATCAATCCCGGTGTCAATCCCTGAACCATCGCCGTGGAAGTCACCTCAGTCCACTGCAACATCCAACTTGGCGTCAATCCCAACACCACAATCAACACCGCTAAGACGAATCCCGGTGCCCGATCGCTCCACGTCACCACAGGCAAATCGGTGTATTCAACCGGAAGTCGCCCGAAGAAAGTTTTGTTAACTAAAAGTAGAAAATACACCGCCGTCAGACCCGTGCCAATCATACAGAGCAACGTCTGAGCCGGATACGCGGCAAAGCTGCCTCGGAAGATGAGGAATTCTGAAATAAACCCGACCATTCCCGGCATTCCCGCAGAGGCCATCACGCCCAAAACCATTAAGTTTCCAATAATCGGCAAACCTCGCTCAGGATTCAGCAAACCCTTCAGCACATTAATATCCCGCGTTCCTGTTTTCTTATAAATCACCCCAACTAACACAAACAGCAGCCCCGAAATCAACCCATGGGCCACCATCTGAAACACGGCCCCCACGATCGCCACAGGCGTCGCCGCCGCTGCCGCCAAGAGTACAAAACCCATGTGGCCGATCGAGCTATAAGCCACCATCTTTTTCATATCCGTCTGAGCAATAGCCGCCAACGCCCCAAAAAGCACGCTTACCACCGCCCACCAGGCAAACCAAGGCGCAGCCACCACCCAAGCCTCAGGAAATAAACCCAAACCAAACCGAAGCAACCCATAGGTTCCGAGCTTCAACAGCACGCCTGCAAGCAACACCGAAATGGGGGTTGAGGCTTCGACGTGGGCATCGGGAAGCCAGGTATGGAAGGGGAATAAGGGGATTTTTATTCCAAACCCAACAACGATCGCCCCTAGCAAAATTAACTGCGCTTCGATCGGCAACCCTTGGCTCAACTGCGGATTGTATTCAAACGTCGTCGCCCCGCTCAGCCAGGTCAGCCCCAAGAATCCCGCCAACACCAAAATTCCTGAAATCGCGGTGTAAATCAAAAACTTCGTTCCAGCATAGCCCCGCCGGACACCCCCCCAAACGCTAATCAGTAAATACAGCGGAATCAGTTCTAGCTCATAAAACAAGAAGAACAAAAGAAGATTTTGGGCTAAAAAAGCTCCCGCAACGCCTGCATTTAGCGCAAAAATCATGGCGTAATACAGCTTAGGCCGAATCACCGTTTCCGGCGTGATATAAATCGCAACCACCGTCAGCAAACCATTCAAGATCAGCAGTAAAAGCGACAATCCATCGACTCCCAAATGGTAGTTGAGTCCTAGCTCTTGGACCCAAGGAAGGTTCTCAATAAATTGTAGCCCTGCGATCGTCGGATCAAACCGAGCCAAAATCCACAGCGTCATGGCAAATAACGCCCCCCCGATCGTCAAGGCCGTCGTCTTAATAAACTTTGCGTCTGACGGCAGAAACGCCACCAGCATCGCCGCCGCGATCGGAATCAAAATCAACGCACTCAACATTATCAACCTGCTCTCCGCATCCATTAAAACCCTAAAGCTAAAACCCTAAAGCTAAAAACCTAAGGCTTGAATCTTGGACCAGGACAGCGCCATTCCTAAGACACTAACCCCAACCAAAATCGTAAACATATAGCCCGACGATCGCCCCGACACACTGTATTTTAATCCTTCACCCGAAAACAGCGAGGCAAACCCAACGAGATTAACCACTCCGTCCACAATATACCTGTCGAACCACGAGATTAAGCTTGACAAGCTCCCCACGAATCGAACCACCGTCAACTTATAGAACGTATCAACATAGAAATCGTAAGCGAGTAAATCCTGAATAAACCGCAACTGCGCTTGCACTGGACGCATCCACACATGCTCTAGTTGGACCAAGCTCCCGATCGCAATGCCAATGCCCCCCGATAACGACAGCATCCCCGCCGCCACCAAATTCACCGCATCACTATCCGGGAGCACTCCCAACCGCTGCATCACCCAAGGCAAAGTGACCGTCGCAACCACCAGCACGCCCATGGGCATCGCCATCGTCCATGGCACCTCCGGCGATCGACGCGTTTTGGGGGTCACCGGGCCTAAGAACACCAGCCGATACACCCGCACGAGACCGATCGCCGTCAACATATTCACCAATAAAATCACCGCAACGAGTCCCGGAGATTCAATCCAAAAGTCCTCTATCCCATCCAGCATGGCCCAATAGCTCCCCAACGGAAGAAATCCGACTAGCCCCAATCCCCCGGTCACAAAAGCCAACGTCGTCATGGGCATCTTTCGCCCTAAGCCCCCAAGTTCGGTCACATCTTGACTGCTAGTGGTGAGAATAATCGAACCCAAGCTCATAAAAATCAACGCTTTTGCAATTGAGTGAGCCAAGAGTAGCAAATAGGCAAAATCCGTCCACTGCATCCCCACCGCAATAAAGACAAGTCCCATATAGGCACTGGTCGAGTGAGACATTGCCCGTTTGATATCAATCTGCGCAAGGGAGACGAGTGAAGCACCGATCGCCGTCATCGTCCCCAACACTATTAATGTCGCTTGAGCCACCGGAGACAGCGCAATGACAGGCTGAAGTTTGATCAATACATAGGCTCCGCAGCCCACCACGACTGAATTTCGCAAAATAGAAGCAGGCGTCGGACCTTCCATAGCTTCATCGAGCCAAAGGTTCAGGGGAAACTGCGCACATTTTCCCGTCGGACCCGCAATCAACGCCAGTCCCAACGCCGTCGCCGTTCCAGGTGCGAGATCGGCTGTTTCTGCCCACTGATAGATCTGTTCAAAATTCAAGTCCCCGGCATAGACCGCCACCGTCACCATCCCCATCAACAGCAAAATATCGCCCACGCGTTTGGTCAAAAAGGCATCGCGCGCTGCCGTCTCAACCAAGGGCTGCGCATACCAAAAGCCCACGAGAAGATAGGTTGAAAGGGTCAACATCTCCAGCAACCCATAGGTCAAAAACAATGAGTCGCTCAGCACTAGGCCACTCATCGCCGCTTCAAAAAATCCCATCAGCCCGTAAAAGCGACCTAAAGACCACTCTTTTTCCAAGTAGCCCAGCCCGTAAACCTTCGCCAGCAAGCTCAACAGCGTAATCAGCACCATCGCTCCCACGCCGATCGAATCCAAATGCACATTAAATGTCAAGTCAAAGTCCGCCATATGAAACCACGGCAAACTCAGCTCATACACGGGCTGGTCCCACACTGCCTGAAAAATCAGCACCCCATGCCCAAGCGCCAAAATCGTCGCTAAAACATTGAGATAAGCCGCAGGACGCTGCCCCCGTCCCCGAATCAATCCCGTTGACCAAGGAACCGTCACGAGTGCGCCGACCAATCCATAGGACGGAATCAGCCAGCTTGTCTCCAGGAGATATTCGTGCATTCAAACCCGTCCTAACACAATGTCGTACAAGCCAAAGGCTGCTACTAGCCTAAGCGAAATCCTAACGACTCATCGCTCTACCCTTAAAATTACCGCCTTGACTGTAACGGAATTGCAACAATTTTGGACGACCCTCATCTCATTCAAGATCAGGATCAAATTAGCGTCCAGCCGAAGATACTAGCCACTTACGAGCACTTTTGGGCAACTCAGGTGCATTCATCAGCCAACCTAATGATCCTGATTTATAAGGATCATCAAACTTTATATTGCCAAGGGTAATGCTCACCTCTATTCTTGTATAACAAGTTGAATCCCAGCTTTTGGGTAAACGTGGAATAAATGGGATTTCCCGTCCAGGTTTGCACTGAGGTTATTTTGCGAGCGATCGCCCCATTGAGGAGAGATTAGGCATGTCTATTGCGGTCGGAATGATTGAAACACGGGGTTTTCCCGCAGTCGTCGAAGCGGCTGATGCGATGGTGAAAGCCGCTCGCGTTACCTTAGTCGGCTACGAGAAAATCGGGAGTGGTCGCGTCACGGTCATTATCCGAGGCAACGTCTCTGAAGTGAAAGCTTCGATTGAGGCTGGCTTAGAGTGTATTAAGCGCGTAAATGGCGGCGAAGTGGCATCTAGTCACATTATTGCTCGTCCCCACGAAAACCTCGAATACGTTCTACCCATTCGATATACCGAAGCGGTCGATCAGTTTCGTGCCTAGAGCTTAGGTTTAGATTTGTCTCAGGCTTCGGAAGAGAGCGATCGAAACCGAACTAAAGCAGTCTAGAATGTTTTGTTGGTCTGGGCCTTTTGTCGTTCTACCAGAGCGATTCAGGGTCTTCGTATACGAAATTTGATTGGAAGGGAGTTTTTTTGACATGGCTATTGCAGTTGGAATGATCGAGACCTTGGGCTTCCCCGCAGTGGTGGAAGCAGCGGATGCGATGGTGAAAGCCGCTCGCGTCACCCTAGTTGGCTACGAAAAAATCGGGTCCGGTCGCGTAACCGTCATCGTTCGCGGTGATGTGTCTGAAGTTCAAGCTTCCGTCGCAGCAGGCATTGAGAATGTGAAGCGTGTGAACGGCGGACAAGTCTTGTCTACCCACATCATTGCGCGTCCTCACGAAAACCTGGAATACGTGCTGCCGATTCGCTACACCGAAGCTGTGGAACCATTCCGTGAGAGCGTTTCGGGTATCCGTCCTCTAAACCGTCCGTAACGTTTATCTAAATGCAAATCGCCAAAGTTCGCGGCACCGTTGTCAGTACCCAGAAAGAACCGAGCCTAACTGGGGTTAAGTTTCTTCTGGTACAACTTGTGGATGAAGAAGGGGAAGCTCTTCCGGTCTATGAAGTGGCTGCCGATCGCGTCGGTGCAGGAGTTGGGGAGTGGGTGCTGATTAGTCGTGGTAGTGGTGCGCGGAAGGTGGAGGGCTATGACGATCGCCCTCTAGATGCCTCAGTGGTCGCCATTATTGACACTGTAACAGTGGAGAATCAGCGCATCTACGACAAAGGAACGCAATGGTGAACGTATGCGTCCTTACAAGATGCGGTCAACTAAGAATTCGCAGATCGAATCTGAGTTTACTTTGATTGAGGTTTTACACCGAGAGCGTTCCTGACTCCCGTATTTTTGTATTTAGAACGCCACTTTGGGATAGGCATTCTTCAAGATCCATCATCTTTAGAATGAACATTTTTCAGAGCAGAAATTCTTTGAATCGATGCTTTTTTAGGACCGACCCTTTAACGCTAGATATTTCAGAACGAGATATTTCAAGGCGAGACACCTCAGGACGAGACACTTCAGCTATGGCCGCCCAAACTTCTTTCGCGGCTCCTCCGACACCTTGGTCGCGGACGCTTGCAGAACCCAATATCCATGAATCTGCCTATGTGCATGTTTTTTCAAACCTGATCGGTGATGTTCGGGTGGGCGAAAATGTTCTGATTGCGCCGGGAACTTCGGTTCGCGCCGATGAAGGAACGCCATTTCACATTGGCAGCCGCACCAATCTTCAAGATGGCGTAGTTGTTCATGGTTTGGAGCAAGGTCGCGTTGAAGGGGATGACGGAGAATGCTACTCCGTTTGGATTGGGGACAATACATCCATTACCCATATGGCGCTGGTTCACGGACCTGCCTACGTGGGAAATGATTGTTTTATTGGCTTCCGATCGACGGTGTTCAATGCTCGCGTTGGCAGTGGCTCCATTGTGATGATGCACTGTCTGATTCAAGATGTCGAAATTCCGCCGGGAAAATATGTGCCCTCTGGGTCCATTATTATCCATCAGCAGCAAGCCGATCGCCTGCCGGACGTCCAACCGCAGGATCAGCACTTTGCAAAACACGTCATTGGCGTGAACGAAGCGCTTCGATCGGGGTATCACTGCGCCGAAGACACAGCCTGTATCCTTCCGATAAAAAACGACATGCCAACTACCTACAATGCCAAGAGCGCAAGCTCGGAAGTCGTGGATCACGTGCGTCAGCTTCTGGCGCAGGGTTATCGCATCGGCACCGAACACGCCAACAAACGTCAATTTCAAAACGGCGGCTGGAAAACCTGTTCGCCCATCAATGCCACCGCCGAATCAGCGGTCCTGGGTGAATTGCAAGCTTGCCTAGGCGATCACGCGGGTGAATACGTCCGGCTGATCGGCATCGATCCCAAAGCTAAAAAGCGCGTCCTTGAGAAAATCATCCAACGCCCCGATGCAGCGCCCATTAGCCTCAATGGTGCAGCGTCAAAGGGTGGCTACTCCTCTAACGGGCATTCCTCCAATGGACACTCGTCTAATGGACATGCCAGCCATAGCTCTCCCGCTAGCTACAATAGCGCCCCCGGTTCATCCGACGCTGGCGTTGCAGCCCAAGTGGGCAACGTGGTCAATCGCGGTGGCAAGATTTCGGTGGAGTACGCCAACAAGCGTCAATTCCAAACGTCGTCTTGGCAGAGCGGTGGATTCCTCAGTGGGTCCAATGAAGGCGCTGTCATCAACGCATTGAATCAGTTTATCGCGGCGCATCCCGGCGAATACGTCCGAGTTGTCGGCGTTGATCCGGTGGCTAAAAAGCGCGTATTGGAAGTCGTCGCTCAACGTCCCAACGGACAGTCAGTCCTGATCGCAACCCATACCTCTGCCTCCAACAGCATGGCTAGCAGTAGCTTCACCGCACCCTCTGCCAGCGCCGATCTATCAAGCCAAATCCAGCAGTTGCTGAACCAAGGGGCTTCGATCGGTCTTGAGTTTGCCGATCCGCGTCGTTACCGGGCTTCATCCTGGACTTCCGCTCCGATCATGACAGGCCGCAGCACTGGGGATATCTCCAACGCCGTCTCGCGGTTTATTGCCGAGCACGCTGGCGACTACGTTCGGATGATCGGAGTCGATACCCGAGCCAAAACCCGCGTCGCTGAAATTATTATTCATCGTCCCGGCACGCAAACAGCTCCAGCAAGTTCTTCAAGCCATAGCTCTTCGCCCGCCAGCTACAGCGCACCATCTGCTTCATCGTCTTACGGGGGCGGCCACGGTAGCAGCAACCAAGCAACGGCTGGGTTGACAGCTCAAGGCGTTGATCAAATCCGTCAACTGGTTCGCGGTGGCAATAAGATCACAGTTGAGTTTGCTGACAAACGTCGCTACAAGATTAACTCTTGGCAAACCGCAGGGGTCGTGAGTGCTGGGAATGAATCCGGTGCGATCGCTGAAGTGGAGAAAATCTCGGCTCAGTTTGCTGGATCGTACGTCCGCATTATCGGGACTGACGCATCCAAGCGTCGCGTGCTCGAAGCGGTCATTGCAAAACCCTAGGGTTTCGCGACTGATCTCGATCGCTTTTACTTAAACCCGTTCACCCGACTCGATGTTTCCAAAATCCCTCAGTTTTGAACCCATTAGTACTGCGCAAAATTATTGCGTCAGTGGTGATGTGGCTATTTATGCGGGAGTGGCCATCGCGCCGGGTGTTTTGTTGCAGGCCGATGTGGGCAGTCGGATTGTGATTCGATCGGGGGTTTGTATTGGTTTGGGCTGCGTGATTCATGCCCATGAAGGGACGATTACGATTAATGAAGGCGCAAACCTAGGCGCAGGCGTTTTGCTCATCGGAGACGTGACGATCGGCGCGCGAGCTTGTCTGGGCGCGGCAGTCACAGTATTAAACAGTGCGATTGAGGCGGGAAAAATTGTAGAGTCTGGACAGGTGGTCGGCGATCGCTCTCGACAGGTTGACCTTAATGTAGAGACCAATCAGGTTGACGATCGGTTTGATTCCATTCCCCTGAATGAAGCCCCGCCTCAAGTCTCAAAACCGTCTTCCGAACCTATTATTACCGATACCACTGGAAATCCTTGGCAATCCTGCGATCCCGATCCTTGGGATCCAAGTGACCATCCCCCCAGTGAAACGACCTGTCAAGTCACCAGTAAACCGACAACCGCAACTCCCTTCGACAGCACGATTTACTCAGCCCAAAACTTTTCTTCCCCCTATCCGCCTTATCAGAACCCGCCAACGCCCTCGACTCCACCGATCGCAACCCCGATGGAGCCGAGAGTCGAGTCTAATGGTTCCAGCGTTGAGACCCATTTATCTGCCGAACCAGACACAAAGCCTGAGATCAAACCTAAGCCTGAAGAAACGGCGATCGTCCCTAAAGATGACGCTCCGAAGCCTGTCTACGGCCAAGCCTATGTTAATCAAATGTTAGGAAGAATGTTGGGACGGTAATGGATCCTGCATTCTTCCTACTTTAATTGCAACAGAAGTCAAAACCTAAGCCTCCAAAACGATCGTCGCCGTCAGTTTCAACTCGGGAAATGTAGGAGAAACGATCGCCTGCTTATCCCGGAAAGTCGTGAACTGGTAGGCACCGGAGACCAGCGTGCCGACTATGACCCAAGCGCGGTCGGGGTCCACAATCCAGTACTCAGGGATGGCGATCGCGGCGTATTGGTCCCGCTTGTCTTGATAGTCGCGCTTGTAATTGTCTTTGGACTCATTGCCTGGTGAAACGACTTCGACCACAAGCCGGGGCGGTGGCATCTGACGAGTAATCGTAAGGCGTGACTCAATAAGGGGTAGATGGATAGCATCCAACACCGTCAAGTCTGGAAACCGTGTTTTAGGCTTACCCCTTACTTCGACTTCGCAAGAATGAGGACGGACAAGCTTAAAGGGCACTCCGATCGCAATGAGCGCCAATTGGATAAAGATTGCGATCGCATCATTGCGGCTAGATTCCGTCATAACCTCGACCAATTCCCCATCCCAATACTCACACCGTCCCTCGGGCAGATCGGACACATCTGCCGTCAGGTACTCCTCAAAACTCGCAAATCGAGCCTTAGTAAACGTCATTTTTCTACCCCTAACACTTGCGCCGCCGTCAGCTTCAACTCATGGATAGCTCTTCCATGCTTACCTATTCATTCTAATCGATCGGCTTTAACTCCCCAGCACAACCGCAGCCTCTTCCTCAACGACTCCTTTAATCGTCGGCTCCTTTAAGCAAAACCCACAGAGAAAGGCCGTCACAATAGACGTCACCCCCAGATACTGGAAGAACTGTGTATTACCCAAAGGTGTGGACGGCAACGCCGCATAGATCACCGCATAGAACACCGCACCCACACTCCCATAGGCCCCAACAATTCCAGCAATCTGACCCGTCACTCGCCGTTGCAGCAGCGGCGCAATTCCAAACGTCGCGCCTGATCCCGCACAAGTGAAAAAGGCTGAAAACATAAGTGTGACGATCGCCAGAGGCAATGACCAGTTTGCATTAATTTGGCTGGTCACCAGATGGCCCAACCCTACGCCCGCCAAAAGCAAGGTCAAGGTCCATTTACGGCTACCTGAGTTATCACAAATCCATCCTCCCACCGGACGACCGAAGAGATTAATCAATGGATAACAGGCCGCAGATAGCCCCGCCTGGGTGTAATCCAACCCAAACGTATTTGTAAAAAAGGTGGGGAGCATCGACACGACTGCCAATTCAGATCCAAAACTTGCAATATACGCTAAGCCCAATAAAAAGACCTGAGTCATCGCATAGCGATCGCTTTTCTCATAGCGCCGCTTTCCCGCCACAACGTCCTGATTGACCTTCCAGGCTTGGTAACACTGCACGCCATATAGAAGGCCAAATAAACCCCATATCCCAACCATCACATCGGGCACAATTAGCCCCGCCTCCTTCAATCGCCAATCAATCAGTCCCATGGCTAGAAAAATCGGCAAATTCACCAGCAGTAATCCAAAGAAACTTCGCGCACTTGTGACTTCCATCCCCCCACTTTTAGTCGGACGTTGGTAGACCTTGCCCGGTGGCGTATTTTCAACGTTGAAGTAAAAGAACACCCCAAAAATGGCCGCAATGACTCCCGTCGAGCCGATCGCAAATCGCCAGTTAACCTGCCCTGCACTTAAGAATGCCGTACTCGCCGCCACAATAGGTAATAAAGCATTGGACCCAAAGGATCCAAAATTTCCCCAACCCCCGTAAATTCCCTGTGCGATGCCAATTTGCTTTTCAGGAATCCATTCAGCCACCAGCCGAATCCCTACCACAAAACCCGCGCCCACAATGCCCAATAACAATCGGCTAATCACCAACTGATTAAAATCCTGCGCCATCGCAAAAGCCAAGGTTGGGAACGCCGAAAAAATTAAAAGCCCCGAATACGTAATCCGAGGACCAAAGCGATCGAGCACCATTCCCATAATGATTCGAGCTGGAATCGTCAACGCCAAGTTGCACAAAGTAATGGTTTTCGATTGTCCAGGCGAAAGGCCCATGTCTTTTGCGATCGTTGTGGCAAAGGGCGCATAGCTAAACCAAACCACAAAAGTTAGGAAAAATGCCATCCAGGCCAAATTGAGAATTTTGTACGGTCCGCGAAAGGTAATGAGTTTGCGTAACATGCTGCAAGAATCCTAGAGAACACCCAATTTTGAACCTCTAACGTTAGAGGTTCATGACGCTCTAAAATGTAGCTTTAGGCACAGAATAGAGCGATCGATGGTATTTCTACATCGGTTTCATGCAAGAATTGCATCGTGACAATTGCTATACCCGAGCTAGATATCGTCTGGAATCACCCATTTTGGCGGTTCTGAAGCACGTTCTTGCCGACGACGTTGAATGGCGGCCTCAGCCATCTCCAGCATCTTATCAAGGGACGTGGACTGGATGAACTGAGAGGCTTGCGCCTTAAATTCTAGATTGGGACACTGCTCGCCGAGGACGCAGCCTGCGACACACTCTACAGCGCAATTTACAGCGATCGAATCAACTGAACTCATTCTAAATTCCTCTGAAAACGGTACGAAACAGTCGTAGACTCTGAAAATACTGTCACAGCACCTTCACAGCACTGTCACAATGTTAGCGATCGATCTGAAACTCGTTGATTATCATATCGTTAATATCTTCAGAGCATCAAGTCAGGGCTGCAAGGTCGGATTTCCTGAAAATACTGCATAAGTTCCCTTAGTCGTCCCCTATCAAACCATGAAGGCAACGTAAAGCCTGACGCGAGTCCTCCGCGTAAACACCTACTCAGGTTTTCAGTGATGTCTACTCTAGTCTCCGTTTCCCCTTCTAAAACAATCTCATCCTCCATTTTTAACGCAGGCCAGTCTCCAAAGTCATCTTCCTTGAGGTTGGCCGAATTTTCTGAAACCTATCCCGATGCCCCCACGCCGTCCCTAAACCCCGTCGATCGCGAACTCAAGGCGCTAGTCCAGCAATATCTCCAGCGGTTTCACATTGCGACTACGATTACGCCAGAGGTCACGCAGCAGTACATGCGGCAGTTCTATATCCACGTCGTTCAACATAGCCATCTCAAATCCTCGTCTTTGCTTAAGCGCATCGATCGGCTGGATCATCGCAACCAGGTGCTAGCTTATATTTTGGGGTTTGAGCTAGTGAAGATGGTGTTTCAGATGAGCTGGCAGCAGCACGAGCGGTTGTGTAATCTTCAACGCAATCAGGAGGATTTTCTGGTGCGCTACATTCGTCCGATTCAAGAGGCGCATCGGCTTAATCAAGCGGTGGTGCCCCGCGATCAGGACTTGTTTTTTGCACGGCGAGATTATTTTGTCCAGCGGCCTAAGCTTCGGCCTTATCAGCTTGAGGTTTTGGCTGTTGCCACTTTTACAGCGGAGACCGTTTTAGAGTTTGGCTTCGAGGTGATTCGGCATCCAGAGTCGTTTCGCTTTGACTATTGGGAAATTTTCGAGGCGAAAGAAATGCATAGTTTGGGGTTATCTTGAGGACAAATCTTAGCAACGGCAGCTTACCCAAACCAGACCGATCGAACCCACGCTATTCTACCGCTGAGACTCGCATCTGAAATGAGCGAAATCACGACGCCCATGATGCCGCCGATCAACACTTGAATGGGCGTGTGACCGAGTAGCTCTTTTAGCCGGATTTCGGTGAGGTGATGATCGCCTGTGAACAGCTCTTCAATGAGCTGGTTAAGAATCTTGGCCTGGTTGCCCGCTGCTTGCCGAACACCCGTCGCGTCGTACATCACAATGGTCGCAAAAATCGCCGCAATAGCAAACTCCCCACTTTCGAGTCCCTTTGTAGTTCCGATTCCAGTCGCTAGAGCAGTCACTAAGGCTGAATGAGAACTAGGCATTCCACCGGATTCGACAAAGGCGTGGAAATTCAGCTTCTTATGGAGAATGAGTTCGACGACGATTTTGCTGGCTTGGGCGATGAGGCAAGCTGCGATCGCTACCATAAGAACGTGATTGTGGAAAACGGCAGCGAGGGATTGCATGGCGGAGATGAACCTGGTAGTGACGAACGGACCTAGTATTTGCGAGCCGTGATGTAATCAGCAATCGCCATTAAGGGAAGTGCTTTGGTCCCATAACCCGACACTTCGGCCTTCGCTTGATTGACCAATTCCTGCGCTTGACGGCGGGATTCATCGAGTCCCCAGAGTTTGGGATAGGTGGCTTTTTCGGCGGTGAGATCTTTGCCCGCTGATTTTCCTAGCTCTTCACTAGTGGCCGTGATGTCGAGAATATCATCGACAATTTGAAAGGCTAGACCAATATTCTTGGCATAGCGCAAAAGCTTACTCCGATCGCCCTCGCTGGCCCCAGCCAAAATCGCCCCGGTCAAAACTGACGCTTCAAGGAGCGCTGATGTCTTGTGATTATGAATAAAAGTCAGGGTTTCAAAGGGAATATTCGGATTGCCTTCGGACTGAAGATCCACGACTTGGCCACTGACGAGATCGCCCACCGATCGCCCCAACCGCACAATCACATCCAGAACCCGGTCGATCGGCACATTTTTCGTTTCCCGCGCCACATACTCAAAGGCATAGGCCAGCAGCCCGTCCCCCGCCAAAATTGCCACAGCATCGCCATAGACTTTGTGATTGGTGGGATTGCCCCGCCGGAAGTCGTCATTGTCCATGGACGGAAGATCGTCGTGAACCAGGGACATGGTGTGAATCATTTCCAGCGCGCAGGCCGTGGGAATCGCTTGTTCAATGGATCCACCCATCAATTCAGCGGTGGCTAGGCAGAGGATCGGTCGAAGACGCTTTCCGCCTGCGAGGAGCGAGTAGCGCATGGATTCAAAGATGGTTTCGGGATAGCTCATGGGCAGCGATCGATCGAGCGCCGTCTCGACGAGTTTTTGTTTTTCGCTCAAATACCCTTTTAAGTCAAAGGCTCTTAGTCCTACCTTTTCGCCGATCGCAACCATCTTCACAACTCTCCCTTACAGACCCAATACAGGAACAACACGCACAGACTCAGCCGTCAAAGCAATCAACCCCGTCTCCAACCTCAACCCTCAATCGTCAGCCCCTTGAAATCAGGCTCGATCGAACCTCTGTCTTTAGTATGAATCACTCGGATGAATCACGTTCTAAATCATAGAGGAAAGCGCTACCCAACCAACCGACTGCTCTTGATTCTCAATTCTCAACTCTCAATTCTCAATTCTCAACTCTCCAAACCTTTTCCGATAACTCAGCACCGTGTTGCACAGCAGCATCGCCACCGTCATCTGGCCAACGCCGCCTGGAACAGGCGTAATAAAGCTTGCGATCGCCTTAACCGCCTCAAAATCCACATCGCCCACGAGTCGGCTTTTACCGTCCGGAAGCGTGATACGATTCATGCCCACGTCAATGACCACGGCTCCCGGCTTAACCATCTCAGCGGTAACGAGATTCACTCGGCCCACTGCTGCCACAAGAATATCGGCAGTGCGAGCGATCGCACTCAAATTCTCGGATTTGGAATGGGCTATTGTTACGGTGGCATTTTTCTCAAGCATCATTAGCGCTTGGGGTTTGCCCACTAAGATGCTGCGACCAATCACCACGACGTGTTTTCCAGCGATCGCAATCCTATACTCCTCCAGCATTTTCATCACGCCTGCCGGGGTACAACTCCGCAACCCCTCATCGCCCCGAACGAGCCGTCCTAGATTATCCGGGTGCAAGCCATCGGCGTCTTTGCGCGGGTCGATTGCGAGTAACAGCGCGACTGAATCGAGATGATCAGGCAACGGAAGCTGGACGAGAATGCCATCGACGCGATCGTCCTGGTTCAAGTTTTGGATGGTGCGGAGAATCTCGTCTTGGGTGACCTGAGCCGGGAAGTGGATCCCAAATGAGGTGATCCCAACCCGTTGGCAGGCTTTTTCTTTGTTTCCGACGTAGGCTGCACTGGCCGGGTTATCGCCCACCATCAGAACGGCTAATCCCGGAGGACGGCCATACTGGGCGGTGAGTGTTGCCACTTCAGTCGTCATTTCGGTATAGATTTTAGCCGCAAGGGCTTTTCCATCAAGCAGTTGAGCTGTCATGACCACGCGCCAAATCTAGGCTAGACTTTTTTCTAGTGAATGATTCTAGTTTCCCAGATTCCGCTACTTTTTCAACCTTCTCTCTCTACCCGTCCTGTGCAATGATTTTACTCCGATCGATCGCTCTGAGAATTGTCGCTCTGAGAATTGCACTTTGTTCAGGGATGCTGATGCTCACAAGCTGTGCGCCCACCGTTGAAATTTCGACCCTCAATCCCCAATCGGTCAATCAATCTGTACAGGTGACGGGAAAAGTCATCACGATCGCGCCGATGCTGAATCAAGTCATTTATGAGCTGGAGGAGAAGGGACAGAGTGTGTGGGTCCTAACGCGGCAAACTCCACCGAAGTTAGGAAGTACGGTGACGGTGAGTGGTAAGGTTCGGTTTGAGTCTATTGCCCAAGAGAATGCTGAAATTGCGCATCTGTATATTGAGGAGTAGGGGCATGGCTCGCCGTGCCCCAAACCCAACGAGGAGGAGTTGAATCGCTGGATTATTTAAGCCGCAGAGGGTTAGTTATGATCGGCACCCCAAACTTTCGCGGGTGTCGATTCCAGTCGTGGGATTGGTTCCTGATGCGATTTTGCATAACAGACTTACGGTGTAGCGATCGACGAGGGCATCGGTGAAATCGGCGTTCGTGATGTCGGTTTTGTCGATGAGGGTGCTAGTGAGCGTGGCTCCGGTTAGGTTGGCGTTGCGGAGGTTGGCTTTGAATAACGTCACGCGATCGATCAGGGAGTTGCTCAGATCAGTGTCACTTAAGTCTGCGCCGTAAAGATTGGCTTTGGTAAACATGGATCCGGCGAGATTGGCTCCCTTGAGGTTGACGTCTCGCATTTCCGCTGAGACAAAGATGGCCCCGTTCAAGTCTTCTCCAGCGAAGCTCCGTCCGGTGAGATCCGTGCTGGTGTAATTAATCGTGTTGCTCTGCGCGGCGGCGGCTTCTGTGAATCCGGGGATGAGGCTCAGAAATCCGACGAACACCAAAATTAGGGCGCTTCGACCGATGAAACGAGAGAATCTTGAACTTAATCTTGAACTCGATGTTGGATCTAGATCAGGAATGGGGACGATCGATCGGAGAATCAGTGGCATAGGTCACTTAATGGGTTCACTATAGGGGCAATAAAACACTATAGATTTAATGATACCAAACAGCGGCAAAGCCCTATCGCACGATCGCATAAAGTGTCCGACAGCACCTAAATAATCTCCAATTCCGCTTCAATCAATGTCTGATCAATCTCCGAAATGTCCAATTATCTTTAATTCAAAGACCCCGATTTTAAATTTATTAATCGCTCTAATCCTCTCTGGGCGAGGGTATTAGTTTTTCAAATAACATAAACTCGCTATTTTCTGCATTATCTACTAATATGAACGGTGTAGAGAATGTGATTTGTAAACAATCGTTTGTATCGCCTGCATACAGACTTCATTAAAGCCGTTAGTTTGGAACTGTCAATTTTGATACTCAGTATTCACATCAATTAACAGTGTTGTAGCCCTAGTTGTGGGCCTTGATTTCTAGATTACCCGAAGTACCTTAGGTTCCTGTTTTAATCGTTTAATCTAAGGATTCAATCTGTAGCTTCTCTATCCTTGGACGTGTTTCTCAATCTACTTTTGTATAGAGATATCAATTTCATTCCGGTCTAGACAATCGTTCTATGTGGGTTTGTGCCAGCCTAGAACTTCGGATTATCTTGATGTCTAGTTTGTTCTTTGCGTTGGGTTTGGTTGCTTAAGCATCAGTTCCGATCGATGCTAAGTCCATTATCAGGAGATTTCGAGATGAAAATTGCTCAGATTGCCCCTCTGTGGGAATGCGTACCGCCACCAGCCTATGGTGGAATCGAACTTGTGGTGAGTTTGTTGACCGATGAATTGGTTCAGCGAGGACATGATGTCACGCTGTTCGCATCCGGTGATTCGACAACTCTTGCTGAACTAGAATCGGTTCATCCTAGAGCGCTGAGGCTTGATCCGAGTGTCAAGGAATATGGCATTTATGAAATGCTTCAGTTAAGTCAAGTCTATGAACGAGCCAGTGAGTTTGATGTGATTCATTCCCACATGGGATGTGCAGCGCTGCCCTACACCAAGCTCGTAAAAACGCCGACCTTACATACGTTACATGGCATTTTCACCCCAGACAATCGCAAGATGTTTAGTCATGCGAAGGACCAGCCCTATGTCAGTATTTCCGATCGACAGCGGGATGCAGAACTCGGTCTCAATTGTATTTCAACGGTGTACAACGGCATTGATGTAAATCGGCACAATTTCTATGAAAGTCCTCAAGAACCGCCTTATTTAGCATTTTTGGGTCGGATGTCGCCGGAGAAAGGACCCCATCATGCGATCGCTATTGCAAAAGCGGTGGGATTGCCGTTGAAGATGGCGGGAAAGGTTGATCCGGTGGATGTCTCCTATTTTGAGTCGGAGATTTTGCCGCACATTGATGGGACTCACATCCAGTTTCAAGGTGAAGCGAATCACGCTCAGAAAAACGAACTCATGGGTAATGCGATCGCGACGTTGTTTCCGATTACCTGGCAAGAACCGTTTGGTCTGGTCATGGTGGAATCGTTGGCAGCAGGAACCCCGGTCATTGCCATGCGCATGGGTTCGACGCCGGAAGTGATTCGGGCTGATGTGGGCTTTCTGTGCGACACCGTGGATGAGTGCGTGGCGGCGGTTTTTCGGGTTCAGGAAATCGATCGTGGACATTGCCGCGCGTATGTCCGCGAACACTTTAGCGTCCAATCCATGACCACGGGCTATGAAGCCGCGTACCAAAGCCTGATTCAAAAGCGCAGTGCGCAAAATGGCTACGTCCGGCACAATCCGGCCCTACGTCGATCGCTTTAGGTACTAAGTTTTACAGATTTTGAGTCTCACGGACATTGGGTTTTACGTGAGACATGACGACATGAGTTGTTCTGTTAATGAAGGACGTTGATGAAGGAATCGTTATGAATAAAAGTACATTGTCGAAGCTTTACCCTCGTCGTCAAGCGATCGCGCTAATTTCCGATCATGGTGACCCTGCGGCAGATATTGGGCGAGAAGAAGCGGGGGGGCAGAATGTGTATGTGCGTCAGGTGGGCGAGGCGCTGTCGAGATTGGGGTGGCAGGTGGATATGTTTACCCGGAAGAGCCATGCGGATGATGCAAAGATTGTTCAACACAATCCACATTGCCGAACGATTCGCTTGAGTGCAGGCCCAGAGAGCTTTGTGCCTCGCGATCAGATCTTTAAATATATGCCTGAGTTCTTATCGGGATTCAATGCTTTTCAAGTCAAGGAAGGGACGAACTATCCCCTCGTTCATACCAATTACTGGATGTCTGCATGGATCGGCTTGCAGCTTCAGGCTCAAAATAATGTGCAGCTCATTCATACCTATCATTCATTGGGTGCGGTGAAGTATGCGTCGGTGCCGGAGATTCCGGATATTGCGGCGACTCGTCTCCAAGTGGAAAAGCAGGTCTTGGAACAGGGAAATTGTGTGGTGGCAACGAGTCCTCAAGAATTGGCGCAACTGCGATCGCTCGTTTCGCTCAAGGGTAACGTTGAAGTTATTCCCTGCGGTACCGATACAGAAAACTTTAAGCGCATTTCTCGGTTTCAAGCGCGGGTGCAGTTGGGTCTCGATCCGAAGGAGTCAATCGTGCTGTATGTGGGGCGGTTTGACCCTCGTAAGGGCATTGAGACGTTGGTTCGGGCTGTGGCAAAGTTAAAAACGGAACAACCGAATGAAAAGATTCGGCTAGTTCTAGTCGGTGGAAGCTCAGCGGGGCAGGTAGATGGCTTGGAGCGCGATCGCATTGAGGCGTTAGCTTCTGAGTTGGGGATTGGAAGCTGGACGACGTTTGCAGGGCGGGTTGGGCACGATCGGTTGCCGTTGTTCTATACGGCTGCGGATGTATGCGTGATTCCGAGTCACTATGAGCCGTTTGGACTAGTAGCGATCGAGGCCATGGCCTGTGGAACGCCTGTGGTGGCGTCGGATGTGGGCGGGTTGAAGTTTACGGTACTACCGGAAGAGACGGGGTTGTTGGTCCCGGCGCAGGATGTTGATGCATTTTCAAAGGCGATCGATCGGTTGCTAAGTGATACGGTCTGGACGCAAAAAGTGCGACGTCAGGCGGCGACTCGGGTTCAGGAAAACTTTAGTTGGAATGGGGTGGCGATTCAGCTCAGTGATTTGTATCGTCGATCGCTGGTTGATTCCATTGTTCATCCTGGATACCGTCGAGCATCGTAGTGATAAGTTGTCATTGTTTGGGGCGATCGTTCTTACGTTTCGATCGCCCTCTCTTCCCATTCTCACTTATTTAGCCAAGCAATCAGAAGTACAATACACCCCGCCCTATTGCCTCAACGACAACTACACAAAAAACGTCGGGCCAAACCCATCACCCTGACTGTCCTGCAACGGCAAGAACAACGTGAACAACTCGCCATGGTGAGCGGATCGTTCTTTGACCGTTAGCTTCCCACCGATCGCATTAAACAGATTCTTCGTCACCGTAAGATTCAAACTCAACACGCCCGTTTCAGGCTGAAAGGTTAGCATTTGTCCGAGGGATTGAAGCAGGGGTTTGTGCGCTGCGTAATCTTCGTTGGGATGAGTTTCAACTTGGAGTTTGAGCTGGCTTCCGGCGAGGCTCACTTCCACTTCGATTTTGCTACCCGGTGGCATAGACCGCGCCGATCGTTCTATTAAACCCGTCAACGCTTGATCCAGCATCATCGGATCGCTCGCCACCGAAGGCAGCCCTTCCGGCAAAACAACGCTGAGCACCAGACCCCGCTGACTCGCTTGTTTTTCCCAGCGCGGAATGCTGCGGCTAAGAACATCATTCAGACAGGTCGCCGTGAGAGAGACGCCCTTACTTTGGGAGGTTTCGAGTTCTACGGCGCGGAAAATAAGGCCAAAACGATCGATTTGTTGACTGCATTCGCGATCGATGACTTCTAGCCGTTTGACTGCATCCGCCGCCATGTCTTTTCGTTTCATCAACAGCCGCGTTAAAGTCCGAATCGTGGTCAACGGCGTCCGAACTTCATGGGCTATAGCCGTCAGTAACTCCACATCTAAACTATGGCCCCTATCGGCATGGACGGCAGCAGTAGGGACAGAAATGGGTTGATGAAGGTGAGGCGCTTCGATCGGCGGAAGGTACGACAGAAGGGCTTGGCTGAATTGGGAGACGGTTGAAAAATGAGGAACGACAGGCGGAAATTTCTCAACCATGGCATCCAATGTTTGAAGTTGACGTTGGCTTAACATCATCACCCGCAACCGCAGCACTTGCCACGCCCGCAGCACATTCTCCGGATCAAAGGAAAACCAAAATCCAGGCTGACGATCGCTATCTTCACCCATCACCATCACGAAGCTGAATTTCTTTGTCAGAACAAAGCAAAAGTGCTCGGCAGCGAGGGGATCGGTGGGGAGCAGCGAAAGGGTGCCGCTCGTCGTTGTGGTGGTGTGAAGCGATTCGGTGGCCGGGGGCAAACGGAAAAATGACGTAATCGAATGGAGAGACGAGTCAACCGTGAATGCTAAAACATTGAAGCGATCGAGCAACTTGGAGTGGCTAAGGAGTGGAAAGGGACCCGACAAAACGAGACCCGATGAATGTGCGGCCTCATCACCTAGCGTATCGTGGGACTGGAACTCCAAAAGCGACTCCAGCGCGGCGATGGCTCCAGTCCAATGGTGCTCAGCTTGAAGCTGCCGCGACGCGATCGACATCACCGGGCGAGGCAGAGCAGTGGCCTCGAAGCTCAAAATTTGACTTAATGTTGGCAAGATCCACTCGCCCATGGCACCCTATTCCCAGCAACCTAAATGAACACTCGATACCCACTCAGCCCGTCAACTCTAGCCTCATCACACGAGTCTCCTTTGAGCGTACCCGAAGCCTTCATCCCTCCGCACCGTAGAACCGAACCTCCACAGTGGGGAATCACCGTCACCGCACCCGTTGTTTCAGTTATGGGTCTGACTTTAGAATAGAGCTGTGAGATTCATGTGGACTAGGAACAAATGGAGTGGCTCGAAATTTCTGGCAGTTGGGTCCTGATTCCGCGCCGTCCGGTGGGAGTGATTCACTTTTTGGGTGGGGCGTTTGTGGCGACGCTGCCCCATGTGAGCTATCGGCGGCTCCTGGAATTTTTGGCGGGGCAGGGGTATGTGATTATTGCGACGCCGTTTGTCAATACCTTTGAACATAGTGCGATCGCAGAACAGGTGTTGTGGCAGTTCGATCGCACCTTATATGCCCTCGAAGACCGATACATAGGCGATCGGAATCTCCCAATTTTTGGGTTGGGTCACAGCATGGGTTGCAAGCTGCACCTCCTGATTGGCAGTTTGTTTGAGGTGAAGCGATCGGGCAATGTATTGATGGCGTTTAATAACTTTGCCGCCAAAGACTCGATTCCGATGATGGATCAGATGTCGCAGATGATGCAACAGTTTGCGCCCCGGTTTGCACCTATGGGGACGCCCGAGTTTACACCCTCGCCCGACGAAACCAATCGCCTAATCGAACGTCGCTACGAGGTGGCCAATAACTTACTCGTCAAATTCAGCAATGATAATCTTGACCAAACTCGATCGCTCTCTGGCATCCTAGAAACCCGGTTTCCTAGCGGCGTCACCATCGCACGTCTGAAAGGCAATCACATGACGCCTGTCGGTCAGGAAATCAAGTGGGCACCTAATGCAACGGTAACGCCGCTAGATGTTTTTGGGTCATGGGTGAAGCAGGAGGTGTTTCGGGAGCTAGAGCAATTGGAGGTGGAAGTGGCTGCTTGGTTGCAGGGCCAGTGAGGAACGGTTACTGGAAGCCCCCAATGCTGGGGGCTTCAAACTGGGGGAGCTTCATCGATCGCCGCACTAGAAGCCTTTCCAACGACAGCCCCTCGCGCTTCCTGGGTGAACTCCCGCAGCTCTTCACGGGTCGGAGGCACCTGACCTTCGCCGTCTCGGAGCCACAGTAAGAACTCAATATTTCCGGCTGGACCTGTAATCGGCGACCAGGTGAGTCCTTGATAACTCCAGCCCAGCTTGATGGCACAGTTAATCACATCATCAATGGTTTCGGCTTGGTCATCGGTATTGCGCACCACGCCTTTCTTACCAATGCGATCGCGCCCCACTTCAAACTGCGGCTTCACTAGTAACACCATCTCGCGCGGTCCAATCACCAGTTTAGAAATCGCCTCCAGCACCTTCACTAACGAAATAAACGACACGTCCACGACGCCTAAATCTGGCAGCACGGCTCCTTCTGGGTAGAGTTCTTCGGGCGTGAGATGTCGGATATTCGTCCGTTCGCGAATGATGACTCGATCGTCGCTCTGAAGTTTCCAGGCGACTTGGCCGTAGCCAACATCGACGCCGTAGACTTGTGTTGCGCCGGACTGCAACAGGCAATCGGTGAAGCCCCCGGTTGAAATTCCGCCATCCAGACAAATGCGATCGCTGACGTTAATCCCGAAGTGCTCTAATGCTTTCCACAGTTTTTCCCCGCCCCGTGATACAAACCGCGCTCTAGACTTCACTTCAATGTCTGCGGTCACATCAACCTGGGTGCCCGCCTTGTCTACCATCTGTCGATTGACGCGCACTTCCCCGGCCTGGATCAAGCGCAGGGCTTGGGGGCGGGATTCACAAAGGGCGCGATCGACCAGGAGAACATCGAGACGTTGTTTAGCCATGACGAGAAATGCGGATGCGCAAAAAGGAGTAGCCCTTAGCCTAGCGAACAATGGGGACATCTTGAAAATATGACGCATGAACCGTCACTAACCATCCAACCAGCCAAACGATTCTCCCACCGTCAACTCAAATGCCTCAGCAAATTTTGGCACTGGAATCTGCGCAGACGGCTGTTCAATGCGATCGCCGCTGCCGTTAAACTTGGCAAAGCCTTACTGTTGGTGAATCGCGACTGTCGCAGTAGCAAACCCTGATTTCGGTTGAGTTCCTCTATGACTGAGCAAGTAGGGCTGTACATAACACATCGAATGACGCTGGGCTTGATAATTTGTTGACCTTTAGTCTGTCGTAGACTATCGCATTCTCCCGGTATTCAGAAGCGATTCACTTAAGGTGAGGCTTTGCCAATGATGACCTCCGGTCGGTCGTAGACCATCGGATCAGCCGTCAGTATTCGCTCTGGGAAAAGGCTCAGGATGAGTTTTGATCGCAAAACCTCGGGGGTGTTGATACAATCAAAGTACACCTCTTAAGGAATTAGGCGAACTTATGGTGACTGAAACAGAGATTATTCAAACGATTACACAAATGCCAGAGTCTCTGAAACAAGAACTCTTTCATTATGCAAACTATCTAATCAATAACTACTCAGCGTCGATCGCTCAACCTGAAATTCCGCAAGAAACTCCGATTAAAAAACGTCGATCGGGCATTTTGCAAGGTACTTTTGTATTACCTTTAGCAGAAGACTTCGATGAACCTCTAGATGATTTCAAGGAATATATGGAATGAGCAATTTTCTATTAGACACCCATACGTTCATTTGGTTGACTGAGAATAATCCACGTCTTCCCGATCGGTTGCGCGACATGATTGATGATGCAGATTTGGTTTATCTCAGTATTGCAAGTCTCTGGGAAATAGCGATCAAGTTAAGACTTGAGAAGTTATCGCTGCAACGAGAGTATGAGACGATCGGACCTGCGATCGAGGCTTCGGACATTCTCATATTGCCGATTGCCTTTGCGGATACGGTGCAGATTCGTCATTTGCCGCTGCATCATGGGGATCCGTTTGACCGAATTTTGATTGCACAGGGGATTAATAATTCTCTCCCGATTATTAGTACAGATCTCAAGTTCGATGCTTACCCGGTTCAGAGAATTTGGGCTTAATCGTAAAGAAGGGATAAAGCATCCAGAATATTACGTAAAATGATGAATTATTTAGGGACGTTGGCATAGCCATAGGTAAATTACCCAAAGGGTTGAAGTGCCTCGGTTAATTGGGTAAAGTTCTTTGGCGAATTTGATCACGTTCAACAACGGTGAATCGTTGTTCAAACTCAATATTGTCAGTTTGGAATAGGTTGAGGAGGAGTTCGGCGGGTTCGGTTGGGGCTTGAGGTTGGAATCGTAGATAGATCACACCACTGGGCGATCGCAAACCCCGTCGATAGATGAGTTCACCATAGTCTCGGTCGAAGGTCAAGATAATGCGTTTTTCGTCCGCAGCACGCGCTAAAACAGCGGTGTCCGGAATTCCAGGGGAGTCCTCAATGATCGCGGTGATGTCATAACCTGCTTGTCTCAAGAGACGAATGCTTGGGACTGGAATATTTTCGTTTGCGAGAAGGCGCATTAACTTGCTTCTGCCAAGAGTAGTGGGGAATAGTACATGTCGTCTTTGAGGCAATCGGCGGCAAAGGCGAAGATGGCTTGAAGGGCGATCGCGGTTAAGGTTGGATAGCTTTCTAGGATCTGCTGTTCGGTCCAGCCTGCGGCAAATAATCCGAGGATAAATTCAACGGATAATCGGGTGCCGCGAACGACGGGTTTACCGATGAGAACTTGAGGGTCGGAGTGGATGTAATGTTTCCAGTTCATTGGATGACCTGTGGGAAAGTGACCTGTCTGTTAATTATGTCACGGGTTTAGGGCAAAGTGGCGATCGCACAACCTTTCGATTCCCCCACCCACAGACCGATCGCGACCCAGAAACTGTTGAGGGACGATCGCATAATCTGATGTGAAACTTGAGGACGATCGCACACCCAACCAGGATTTATGCTGAAGATCGTGACATCCAGGATTCTAGTGGAAAAGATCTTGCTTGCTGCATTCGCTGGAAATCACTGTCGCAAGAAACCAGCGTTAGCTGATGTTGGAGAGCAATTGCAGCAATCCATAAATCATTTTCACCAAAACCTAAAGAAGTAATGGTCGCTTTTCGACGTTTACTGCCATCTGTTGGTGCAAAATAATTAAAAATGTCACTTTTTAGTTGTCCATAGATCTGAGCGGTCTGTTCATCAACACCATAAACAGACAGATCTTGAAGGAATTCTTCGAGGGTTGCTAAGTTTTCCGATCGGCGTTGTGATTTTTCCACCATGTAGAAGAGTTCTCCTTGGACAATCGTACAGGTGAAGAGATTGTTTTCACCGACTTGAGCAGCTCGATCGATGACGCCTGAATCTCCAAAAATAATCCGGCTACAGTGGTTTGTGTCGAGAAGGTACATGATCTAAAATTTTGCTTCGCTACGATCGTTATACACAGCTTGGAGACAGTCTTCAAAGTCATCACCTTTCCATTGTCCAGCGTGGCGGAGAATCGATCGTCCGGAGGCCGGACGGGGGCTGGGCAGTGGCTGAAGATGTTGTTTTAGGAAGATCAATGTTTGCTCAAGGGTGGCTTCAGGGGCGAGATCGATCGTGGCGAGTAGCTCTTGTTTGATGGGTGACATGGCGGGTCTCCTTAAAATCACTCGTCATCCTAATATTTTACACAGATTTTTGTGAATCTATAGTGTGGAAGTTTTTAGCCGATCGCCTAAAACCGATCGGAGGTCATCGATCCTTCCTCACCACCCACTCTCCCTTCCACCGAATTAATGTAAAGAAAGGATAAAGTATCCGGAATATTACGTAAAAGAATGAATTAGTTAGGAACGATCGCTTTAACGAATTAACCAAATTCGCTACGATCGGAGCATAAATCCTGATTTCGGTTAATTTCCCCTATGACTGAGCAACCACGGCTGACGGGCGATCGATCACCAGAAGCTGGACTAGATGATTCGATCGCATTCTCCCGGTATACAGAAGCGATCGATCGGATCAGTCATCAGTATTCGCATTGGGAAGAGGCTCAGGATGAGTTTCATAGCTATCAGGAAATGTATCGATCGGCGGAAGGGTTGGCGCGATCGTAGAAAGGGAATGACTGATCTAACGAATGGAAGAGTCGAAATAAGTTTGACTCCTATAAAAGTAACAATTGGAAGAGCAAACCTTACTCACAGAATAATTAACTTTACTTCGGAAGGAGTTGAAGTAAGTTTGATTCTTTTAAAAGTAACGATCGGAAGAGTCTAAGTAAGTCTAACTCCTATAAAAGTAACGATCGGAAGAGTGAAACTTACTTCGGTGACGATTTTGTGAAAAGTGACTACGAGAATTCTGTGAGACCGATCGGTTTTTGGGGTTGCGATCCGGTTTGACCTGATGGGATGACGGATGGTGGGCAATGCTCGGTGAGTCGGTAAAGCTACATGGTTGGTTTTGCTGAAGATGACGGAATGTTGACAATCGGTCTTATGGAAACCCATCACTGAGGAGTTATGAGCTTAGGTGATCTGCTGTTTATGTTGGGCTGATGTGACTATGGTTAGGAGGAATTGTTAGCTCCTCATGAGAAATGCTTCTGCTGATTTGAATAAAATTGTCTCTTCATATTTTGACGAGACAATTTTATGTCAACTATACAGAAGGTTCGCTACCATTATTATATTAATTTACTGCTACGATAAATTCTATAGGTAAGTTCATGAGTAGTCCGACCCCTGAGGCACCCAAAAAGTCACCGTTTGGATTTTTAAGTTTCTTTTTCATGGCAACCCTTGTAGTGGGTGGCGGTGGAGCGTTAACCTTCGGAAATTGGAGACTAATCGGACCTTCATCAAGTTCACCAAATGCTGATGAAAAAAGTCCTACTCCGATCACTTCTAACGCTGGGTCTCAAGCTGTTGGCAACGATAATAAGCAAGCTACAGGGAATGGTAATACCGTGGCAGGCGGGGATATTCAGACTGGTGGAACTCGTGTCTATAATCAAATTAGCTATGCCGGAAACGATAAGCTCCCTGGGTTTTCTCCTCAAAGTGGTTTTATCCAAAAGCCGTTGGACGTCAGTAAGTATAAAAAGGCTAGTCCGCTAGCATTAGATGTGATTCGGCTAGGTGAAAAGTACGTCAGCACTTACAACACAAATATCTTTGTTCAGGGAAACCTTTTTCCGGTAACACTTGCACTACAGGGCGATTTTGACGATGGTATGCAGCGAAGTGTTGGGTTTCAGCTAGATGGAGAACAAAAAGGGGTTCTGCTTGGCTTTGGCTTGCAGGATTTATCGTCAGGAGGTAGCAATGTGACCTATCGGGTAAAGGTATCAGCAGGTTCAACTCTTCTTTGGGAGGGTGATTGTGGGTATGGGCAGCCGAGTCAGTCTATATCCATTCCTTTGAGCATACCAAAAGCAACTAGTCTCAAAATTGACTATTGGGTTAAAAGAGGAAGAGGTCAATACTATCCCTCTTTTCCAGAGCTTTATTTCACTAAAGCTGAGTTGATTTTCTAGTAATGTGTCAGACAGATTTGTTTTCGTTGAAGATGTATTTTGGGTTAATATTATGAGCAAGAAAAGAGTTCTACTTTATATTCTATCGCTATATATGACTTCAATCAATATTGTAGGATGTAGCAATTCACCCAAATCCTCACCCTATATAGATTCTGGAAATACCGGATCTACAGAATCTCCTAAACCTATTAAGAAAGATTTAACAACATATGATGTTATCTGTTTTATATATGTACCACTAGGTATGCCTCCTATGTGTCAAGGTCAAATTTATAAAATTCCAAGGAGTAGTACCATTACTGTTACATTAGAACAAAGCACTACTGTACAGTCAGGCGTTAACAATGTTATACGATTTCGCAGTAGTAGCGATAGCAAAGAGAAAATTAGTGAATCAGAAATGGAATATCTATCTGAAAATGGAAGTAATATCTACGGATTATTAAGCTATTATAAGAATGAATCTCGTAATGTTAAGGTAGTTATTTTCGATCGAAGCATAGGTCAGTTCAGAAATTTCGACACTAAGCCGACTCAAGTTATCTTCAAAGCTGGCGAAAAGTTGACTGGTATGTGAAAACCGAATTGAATCCCGCACTCCTTACTATCTCCTATCCCCCATTTCAAAAGGCCGATCGGACAGTGAAACGATTGCCTTTACAGACTCTATAACTCCGATCGATCGGGAAAAACAGGCACAATTGTTTTCCCGCATCCCCAAAAGAGGATCGTAGGGAGAACCGATCGTAAAGAACATGGCTGACCAATCGTAAACTGACCCATGCGCTAAAATTGACGAAAGACACCTATCCTCGATCGCTCATAGCATTGGTTGACCATGCAGAACGCAACTCAAAACCATATTCAACATCTCACCGCTCAAATCAATCCACTCCATCAAACCAGTCGTGACGAACGCATTCGACTTGCAGAATGGGAAGACGAAAAATCCTTCAGTATCCTAGGAGAACTTGAACTTCTTGCAGGCTTACTCCAAGACTATACAGGTCAACTGATAACCGATCGCATCCAACAACCCCAAAGCGCGATCGCCCAGCTTCAACAGCGAAATCCCTTTGAAATACCCGAACTCTCTGTCTGGTATTTCACCCATGGCAAAGACTATCCCAAACTTTGTCGCTATGTAGAACTTTTAGATTACCTACGACTTTCCCTAGCAGGCGCAATTCAGCAAACTAGCCTACAAGCTGCCTAAAATACCGATCGCCCCACCCCCAGCCCCTCAAAGAACGAAAAACCGATACACTCAAACCGCCTCACTCCAACGTCAGCGAGATCGGCGGGTAAATGCGATCGCCGCTGCCGTCAAATAACAGCATCTGTTTTAAATCAAAGGCGAGTGGCACAATTGAATCGATCGGGGGAATTTGATCCAGTTGTGCGATCGTGACGGTTAGTGCGACGGTTCCGCCTGTGGATGGAACGTTGACTTGTAGGGTAATGCCGTCGGGTAAGGTTTCAACGTGGGTGACGGGGCCTCGGACGTGGGGCAGGGCGGTTTCGATGCGGATGGCGGTCGCTGGGATGCCAAACTCGAAGCGCATTCCGGATTGCAGTTGGTCTTTGATGGCGCGGCGAACGGCTATTGGGGTGGGAATCATTTGGTCGCCGAGTTGGAAGCCGTCTCCCGTGTAGTTTACGCCGAAGATGTTTATTGGGGGATTGCTCAGAAGGGCGATCGATCGGGTTTCGGGGGGCATGGGGTTTGGGAAATTTGGGCTAATACACCATACAGAATTTTTGACATCGCGGCGGTTCCATAATGTTCTAGACACCGATCGCGGGCTTGTTGACCTTTCTGCTGGGCGAGTTCCCAATGATTGAAAATCTCTTCGATCGTGTCGGCTATTTGCTGCGGCTGCTGCGGTTCGACGAGATAGCCTGTCCCGCCGAGAATCTCCGGAATGTCGCCGACTGTGGTGGATAAAATGGGTTTGGCCATGGCCATGCCGTCGCTGAGTTTTAGCGGAAACTGAGCGATCGCCGTGAGTGAATTTCGCTGCGGAACGACGATGATGTGCGCGGCAGAGACGAGTTCTGGCATTTTCTCGACGGGCGATCTCGGAAGTTGGATGAGCCATTTTCCGTAGCGTTGCTTGAGGCGATCGTCGTAGTCATCGTACGGACTTCCGCCAATAATAACGAGCCGTAAATCGTCTTGATTCAAAAGTTCTAACGCATCCAATACATCTTCGACGCCTTTGTGCGGACGGGGCGCGCCGGGAAACATCAGGATGCGATATTGCGATAGCCCGAGTTTCGATCGGATGTCGTCAGGATTGTAAAAACTGGGATCGAATAGCGTTGTTTCTTTTCCATTAGGCACGTATACGCCACCGAATCTTTTCTGTAAAAAATTCGTGTCTACCGTGAGCGCATTCACAGATGAAACCCAGGGTTCTAACCATTTCACATACAGCGGATGATCGATGTCGCGCAACTGTCCGTCAGACTTGAAAAGGTCGCGGTAGCGTTGCTTGAGGCTGACCGGAGCATATCGCCAATCGTCGCCCCCACACCAGCTCATCTCCCAATCATCCATGTCCAGCAGCAAGGGTTTGCGCGTTTGCCAGCGGCGCAACAGTCCGATGCCGAAGCTGGTCGGTTTGGGTTTGACGGCGTAGATCATATCGCCTGTAATCAAGGCCATGAGTTTGGGCACGTCCCAGAATAATCCCGGAAGCCGACGCCCCGGAAGCGATCGCACTCGTATGCCGCCCGGTGGCTCCGCGTACAGCGCCGTCCCAAACTGAAACCCCACGACCTCAATATCGTGCCCCATTTGCTTCAAGACTAGCCCGAGGAGGTAGGCCCGGACGGTGCCACCACTGGAGAGGTCGCTGACGATAAGAGAGATCTTGAGGGCGTTAGTCACGGGGTTTGACGAGGGCTTTAAGGGTCTTCGATACGGAGCCGATCGAGCTTGATGTCGTCGAGCACTTTGATAATGCGTTGACGTTCTTCAATGCTGAGGGTCTGTCCAGAGAGAATGGCGCTGGTGATTTGCACGTAGGTATCGCGAGGGATGATTCGCGATCGCTGAATGCGCTCTAATTG
This sequence comes from Synechococcales cyanobacterium, assembly GCA_043764895.1. Lineage (GTDB taxonomy): Bacteria > Cyanobacteriota > Cyanobacteriia > Leptolyngbyales > Leptolyngbyaceae > JAAFJU01. The sequence goes on from JAYUJY010000064.1 coordinate 45,063, forward strand.
TTGGGAAATCGATAGTCGATTTCGGTCTTGAAAACGTCCCATAGCCTAAAATGCCCAGTAACAATAAAAAATAGCCGTCAGGATTCACATCATGCCAATTTCCTCTCTGCAATCCATCCAAAACGCCTTGCAAGTGTACTGTCTACCTGCGCTTTCGGATAATTATATTTTTGTTTTGGTAGACTGGACTGCTCGATCGGTGGCGGTGGTGGATGCGGGAGAGCCGTTTCCGGTGCTGGAGTTTCTCCGATCGCATGATCTGAAGCTATCGATGATTTTAAATACGCACTTCGATGGGGATCATGTTGGGGCGAATCGGGATTTGTTGCGGGAATTTCCAGGGATTCCGGTATGTGGCAGCGAAATCGATCGGGGGAAGATTCCAGGGCAAACGGTGTTTCTCAAGGAGGGCGACCGGGTGAAGGTGGGGTCGGCGGTTGGGGAAGTTCTAGCGGTGCCCGGTCATCGGCTCGGACATCTTGCGTACTACTTTCCGGAGACGGCGGATTTGTTTTGTGGAGATGTGTTGTTTTCGGCGGGATCTGGCCGTATTAAAGATGGTACCCCTGCAATGATGCAGCAGTCCCTCGCGAAACTTCGACAACTCCCGCCGGATACGAAGATTTGGTGCGCCCATGAATATACGCTGGAAAATCTGAAGTTTGCACTGACGATCGAACCGGAGAATCTAGCGCTACACACCCGAATGCAGGAGGTGACGGTGCTGCGATCGCAGAATCAGCCGACGATTCCCAGTACTCTAGGTTTTGAGATCTTAACGAATCCGTTTTTACGATGGGATGTTGCAGAGATTCGATCATTTTTAGGAACCTCTAGTGATGTGGAAACCTACAGCGAAATCCGATCGCGCAAGAATCAATTTTGAGCGTTCTATTTCCTCCCAACTTGTCACCTCGTTAGAGTGGGGAGAGCTGCCGTTGGTTTTAGGCTAAAGATTCTATCCATTCAAAAATGCGATTCCATGCCCACCATCGATCGCGATCGCCATAGTGGTGCTGGCATATTTTACTGCTGATATAACCAACATGACCGCCATATTGGGTCACCATTAGTTTTATTGCAGGATTGTCTTGAGCAATTTTTTCTAAGTCTGGAATAATAGCTGGATCAAACATCGGATCATCCGCCGCATAAAGAACAAACGTTGGCTTTTGCAAATGCGGCATGAAATAGAGCGGACAACTTGCTTCGTAATACTCGTGTACAGAGCTAAAGCCTAATTTTTCAATTGTTAATTCGTGATCAAATCCCCAAATGCTGTTAGCTCGTTCCACAGCATCGCGATCGATCGCTTCAGGATGCCTCTTTGCTAGGTCGCGTCCTAACTTCTTTAATTCACGAGCGATCGCCTTTTCGAGAAATTTACCTAAGTCATCTTTGACTAAATAAGTAAGCGATCGATTGGAGTCAACACTCGGACAAATGACTGCCCCACCTGCAATATCAGCGGACGTAATTTCTAAATCGCTTCCCCAATCCGCGATCGATTCTCCTGCTTTTATTCCCCACAAAGCTAATTGCCCACCGAGCGAATAGCCCGTTAACCAAAAAGGTGCCGGACATCCCAATTGTTTAGCAGTGTTGGCGATCCGAATAAAATCTTCGCCTTCGTACAGTCCATCGGAAGTTAGCGCGGGTGAAAGTTCAGCCGTTTTACCATGTGCCCGCCAATCAAATAAAACGATGGCATATCCTTTTGCGATCGCCTTACGGCCTAGAATTTTGAGAAACCATTGATTATCTAAATCCCCTGTAATTCCGTAGGTTCCGACAATGGTTCCTGTGGCATTTTTGGGAATTGCATATTTACCAAAAATAGGCACACCATTCGCACCTGTAAAAATATGCTCTTGATAAATGGGTTCAGGCTCAACGGTGAAATTCTCCCATTTTCGACTCACCCGCAAAGCGGTATGGAGGGTCATTAGTAACCCATTAGTAAGATGCCAAGGTGGTGTATAAAGCATACCGATCGCAATAAATTTCCATGAGTTTCACTTCCGAAGAAGTCCATGGCCTAGAAGCCACACCCAAATCATAGCAAGGATTTCAACGATCGATCGAGAGGGTTCCTAATTTTGGGCTAAAATCCAAGCCGGACGGGTTGAATAAAGTTTGTACTTGCACGGACGTAGCATTGAGTGGTTGGACTAGTGGGGTTCCGTACTTTCAGCCAAGGTTTACCATTCCCATCTGAAACAATTCCATTGCCCATTCCTGTACTCATTGGAGATCTCGCATTGAGTTGTTCACCTCCGTTTGAAGTAAAGGAATACACAATACTATTGAGCATGGTCGTCGTGACGATCGTTGCAATGATTGAAAAATTCTTAAAATTCATGGTGAGTTTCCTAGTTTAGATTGAGTAAAAGCAACTCTCTAAAATGGCATCAACTGTGGCTTGATATAGCTAGTACTATGCGGCGTAAATAAGCCCAGTATTGCAAACAATCCAGATAACCAGATCTATTGATCTATTCTTCGTTGGGTTTTGGGCACGGCAAGCCATGCCCCTACGGTCTCTGGAAAGATAGATTTGTAGGGGCATGGCACGCCGTGCCCCAAACCCAACAGAGAGGTTCTAAATACCTGGCTTATTTACGCCGCATGATACTAGATCAGGGAGAAAGAAATGCTTCAAGATAATATGACATTTGGAGAGGATAGTTCAAATGGATCAACGCCTGTATGGGTGCCCACCACCTTATCCATTCAAGGAATATCTGCAACAGATATTGAAAAAGAAACTTTAGTCACGTCCTTGCCGCCAGAACCACCTCCAAAAAAGACCAAAAAGAAAAGAACGCTTGTGTTTCTTCTGATTGGACTTAGCCTAGGGGCGATCGTGGCGACCGTATTTGGGTATCGATATTGGCAATACACGTCCACTCACGAAACAACGGACAACGCCACAGTTGCAGGGTCAATTCATCAAGTGAGTAGTAAAGTAGAAGGGACGGTAAGCAAGATTCTGGTGAGTGACAATCAAGTCGTCAAGCCAGGACAAATCTTAGTGCAACTCGATCGCCAAGACTATGAGAACAAAGTCCAACAAGCCCAAGCCGCTCTAGAGTCTGCGAAGCGTCAGGCAAATGCAGCTCAGGCCAGTATTGCTCTCGCCTCCGAAACAACAAGTGGCAAAACAACGGTTGCTCAAGGTGATATTGGCACCGCCCAAGCCGCCATTGGAACGGCTAGTGCGATCGTCCAAGAAGCTGAAGCCGGAATCCCTTTGGCGCAATCTCTAGTCGATCAAGCTGAGGCCACGCGCCAAAAAGTTCAGGCCGACTACAACCGTTATGAAACCCTTTATCAACAGGGAGCTATTGCGCGTCAGCAACTCGACACCGCCCAAGCCGCCTATACCGTCGCCGAAGCCCAAAAGACATCCGCCCTTCAAGGCGTTCAGCAAGCCCAAGCCAAACTCGCCCAAGCCCAAGAAGGCATCACCAGCGCCCAAGCCAAACTTGCAGCATCCCGAGGTGGACTCCAGCAAGCGACCGCATCTGGACAACAAACTCTTGTCAACCGCAGCCAATATGAAGCGGCCCAAGGTGCAATAGCTGAAGCAGAAGTCTCTCTTAAAGCGGCTCAACTCCAACTTTCTTACATCAACATCACGGCTCCCAGCAACGGACGCATTGGAAAAAAGAATGTTGAGATCGGCAATCGGATTCAAGTCGGGGCACCGTTAATGGCGATCGTCGATACGAACTACTGGGTCATTGCAAACTTCAAAGAAACGCAGCTCAACAAAATAAAGTCTGGGCAGCCTGTAGAAATCAAATTTGATGCTTTCCCGAATCGTGTTTTCAGTGGCCGTGTCGATAGTATTTCACCTGCCTCTGGATCTCAATTCACACTGCTTCCACCTGACAACGCAACTGGAAATTTTACTAAAATTGTCCAGCGTATTCCCGTCAAAATTAGCCTAGACGAAGAGAGTTTAAAAGGCTACGAATCACGAGTCACTCCTGGTTTATCGGCAGAAGTAACGGTTGGAATTCAGTAGGTTGGAATCATGTCAAATACAAGTGTAATCCAGCACTCAAGTCCAATTCGATCGCCGGATTTTGTACCCCTTCGGACCTGGATAGGCGTAAGTGCAAGTATGTTAGGGGCGTTCATGGCCGTCCTAGATATTCAAATTACAAACTCGTCACTTCAGGACATTCAAGCCGCCTTGGGCGCAACATTGGAAGAAGGCTCGTGGATTTCTACGGCTTATCTCGTGGCAGAGATTGTCGTTATTCCACTGACAGGATGGCTATCCCAAGTCTTTTCGATTCGTCGCTATATCTTAGTCAATGCTGCACTCTTTATCTTCTTTTCTGTGTGCTGCGCATCGGCTTGGAATTTGCCATCTATGATTTTCTTTCGGGCCTTTCAAGGTGCAACAGGTGGCATTCTCATTCCCATGGCGTTTACGAATATGCTCGTCAGCTTGCCGCCGTCCAAACAACCGATCGGGTTAGCGCTCTTTGCCCTTACAGCGACCTTTGCACCGTCGATCGGACCCACATTAGGAGGATGGCTCACCAATAATTTTAGTTGGCACTATATTTTTTATCTTAATGTAATTCCGGGCTTACTCCTGCTTGCAGGGGTCTGGTATGGCGTCGCAAAACAACGGCCAAAACCTGAGTTGCTCAAGCAAGGGGACTGGTGGGGGATTTTGTCCATGGCGATCGGGCTGGCTTCTTTGCAGGTGGTGTTAGAAGAAGGGTCTCGAAAAGATTGGTTCAATTCGTCGTTAATCATCAACTTAAGTGCGATCGCGTTAGTTTTTTTAGCCCTATTTTTCTGGATTGAACTCACGCGCAAGCAGCCGTTTATTGATTTACGTCTCTTACAGAATCGAAACTTCGGCCTTGCTAGCATTGTCAATGTATCCCTAGGAATTGGACTCTATGGCTCTATTTATGTACTCCCTTTATATCTAGCCCAAATCCAGAAATATAATGCCATGCAAATTGGTGAGGTCTTAATGTGGGCAGGACTTCCGCAACTCTTCCTGATTCCCTTTGTTCCTAAGCTCATTAAAATACTGGATGTCCGGTTAGTGATTGCGATCGGCGTCAGTTTCTTCACGACCAGTTGTTTTATGAACTCTGACTTAACGCATCTCACGGGAATTGATCAGTTACGCTGGTCACAGCTTGTTCGAGCAATGGGTCAACCGCTCATCATGGTGCCACTATCGACCGTAGCAACGGCTGGGCTGTCCAAGACTCAGGCAGGTTCAGCTAGTGGATTATTTAATATGATGCGTAATTTAGGTGGTTCGTTTGGGATTGCGATCCTCGCGACATTGTTAACGCAGCGGGAACAGTTTCACTCCAATCGGTTGGGTGATGCGGTTTCAGTGTATAACCCAGAAACACAGCAGCGCATTAAAGAATTGACCCAAGTGTTTGTAAGTCGGGGTACCGATCTTGCCACAGCTCAAGCCCAAGCTTTTAAGTCGATCGCAGGTCTAGTTAGCCGTGAAGCCTACGTTATGGCCTTCAATGATTGCTTCTATTTCATCGGTTTCGCATTGCTAATGAGTGGAATCGCAATTCTATTCCTCAAGAAAGTCAAACCTTCCGACGGTCCCAGCGGCGCGCATTAGACATTTCAGAGATATCTCAGAGACCAGAGAGTGTAAAATAATCGTTGACAGTCGATCGCACTACTTCGTCCTGACCTACTAATGGCAAAACCAACGCAAAAAGATGAACAGGATGCCCCGTGGAAGAACATCCTGAAAACTTATTTCCGTGAAGGAATGGAGTTTTTCTTTCCACAGGTAGCCTTTGAAGTTGATTGGTCTCAACCGATCGAATTTCTTGACAAGGAGTTTAGTAAAATTGCACCGGAGCCGTAAGATTTGGAAGATGCGCCTAGTCCGAAGTCTCCATGAATCGGGCTATAATAAAAAAGATTTGCTGAACCTTTTCAAATTCATCGACTGGATTTTAAATCTGCCGAAGCCTTTGGAAACTGAGTTCTGGCAAGAACTAAAAGCCTATGAGGAGGACCGGAAGATGCCTTATATTACGAGTGTCGAACGCATTGGCTACGATCGAGGCAAGGTCGAAGGACAGGAAGAAAAAGCGATCTCAATCGCACTCAACATGCTTCAAGATAATCTTCCATTAGAAACGATCGCCCGCTTCACAGGACTGACGATCGCCCAACTCCAACGACTCCAAAATTCATAGGTACATACGATCGAGGATATTGGGAAGGCGTGATAGTTTATACTACCTATCACTACGCATAGGTTTGAGATGTTGACCTTGCGGAACTACCCATATCACGAATGCCCACACCCCAACCATCATGATTTATCGACGATCGTTTCGGGCATTGCTAGCGACCTTGTTCGGCAGCCTTAGCTTAACGCCAGTTTTCAGCCAAAGCGTCCTTGCACAAGTCCCTGCGGGATCGGTTTGCCCTGCGCAGCTTAGCCGTCAGCTCGATCGGATTGCCCTTCGGGTGCCAGGGCAGTGGAGTGTTCTCGTCCAAAATCAAGCTTCGGTAGGTCAACGGCAAAACCTCTACGCCAACAACCCTTCAACCTTATTAATCCCCGCCTCGAATAACAAAGTCTTTACGACGGCGGCGGCCTTGGCAAAATTGGGTGGACAATATCAACTTCGGACGCCTGTACTCGGTAGTGCGATCGGGCCAGAGTTAGCCACAATGCGAGTCGTCGGTCAAGGTGATCCAAGCTTTAGCACTAGCCAGCTCAGAACCTTAACGCAACAACTCAAGCAAAAAGGAATCCGCCGGGTCAATCTTTTAATTGGTGACGATACTGTATTTCGGGGTGAGCCATACAATCCCTTTTGGGCGACTCGGCATCGGGGTGAAGGCTATGCAGCTCCGGTCAACAGCCTGCTTGTTAATGAGAATAACATCTTCGATAGTTCAGTTCCGAATCCCGGAAACTACTTTGTAGGCGAGTTTCGCAAGATTCTAACCGCCTCTGGAATTCAAGTGATTCAGTCTACGCTGGTCAAACGGACTCCGGCCTCTGCCAGTGAAATCGAACTCGCCGCCGTCCTTTCACCCCCGCTCTCACAACTGATTAACGAAACCAATCAAAACAGCAATAACGTCTACGCTGAAGCCATTCTGAAAACGCTAGGACGATTGCAAGAGCCAACGTCTTTAGACACGAGCGCAAGTGGTGTGAATGCCGTTCGACAGATTCTGAGCGGTCTAGATGTGAATCCAAATCGGTATAGCATGGTCGATGGATCTGGATTAGCAGAACGCGATCGTGCTAGCGCTGAAGCCTTCGTCCAAACCCTGCAAGCCATGGCCCTGCAACCCGAAGCGCAAACCTTTCGTCGATCGCTTGCCGTGGCCGGACGAAGCGGAACCTTAACCAATCGTATGGGCAACACGTCAGCAGCAGGAATCGTCTCTGCCAAAACGGGGACGTTACAGGGTGCCGTGGGATTGTCCGGTTATATTAGTCCGCCGAATTATGTGCCCTTAGTGTTTAGTATCATCGTTAACTCTGATAATTCCGCCTCAACATTACGCGGTGCTATTGATGAAATGGTCGTCCTCCTATCCCGCTTAAGAAATTGCTAACCCAAACATCACCCCGACGCAGTATTGTTATACGGTGTTAATTCAACCCAAGGGCGATCAGAGCTATATTTTTATGACGAATCGAGGTGTAATTTATTGTGCAACAACGCGTGATCAGTATCTAGAAGCCGCGTTGATTAGTGCAATGGCATTGCGTCAGCTTGACCCATCACTGCCCGTTACCATTATCTCCGATCGACCGTTGCTCCAGCAGTTTCCCGTCTGTGATTACGGCATTACACCCCGATTTGTAGAACCACATGAGCTAGATGACCAAGGCGCATTTTTGTCGCGGTCCATCAAGACCCAACTGTCGCGCTTCAGCCCCTATGAGGAAACTCTATTTCTGGATGCGGACATCTTACCCATACGCCCAGTAAGCACGCTGTGGGCCTACCTTGACCACGGCGATTTTGCAATGGTGCTCGATCGAAATCCCACCGTTGGACAATGCGATCATGTGGCTCAAGAAGAGATAGACTACACCCTCAATCAGGTGCCGGGAAAGACTCCCCATTTCAATAGTGGCGTTATGGTTTGGCGCAAGACGCCTGATACGCAGCAGCTTTTTCAGAATTGGCACCAAGAATGGCAACACTTTAAAAAACAAGATCAACTCGCACTAGTGAGAGCACTGAACAGAACATCAATAGTCGTTGTCTCCCTACCTGGAACCTACAACACCTCTCCCAGGGATGCAGCGCCTCTTCTTGAGCAAGATATTGAAGTCCATTTATTGCACTGCTGGGGCGGAGTAGTTATGGCGGGCGGCTATCCTCCCTTTGCCAAGACGTACTATCCGAACGTAGTCAGTGCGGTAGAAGAACATCTGAAGTTCGATCGGTTGTCATAATTATTTGCAACGTTTTGTATCGTATTCAACCAACTTATACAAGAAATAGAACGTTAGTTGATCACACTAAGAGCACGAGGTCATTGCTCGACTTCGGGCTGGCTCATCTCAAGATGAATCGATCGAAGGAAAATATATATGTTAAAAAGGAATAATTATGAGTGTCGCACTTGACAACTTCACGAAGCAACTCCACGATAATCTAGAAGCAGTTGAGAGCCGTGCAAATTCTCTCAAGGAGAGCATTCAATCATCACCTAGAAAAACTCAAGCTGAAATTCAACTTAAATTGGATGAGGCCAAGAAAGCACTAGACGCTAAGAAAAAGGAGTTCGACGGATATCGGGCAACTCTTAAGTCTCAATTTGAGGAGAAAGAGTCGGAAGTCATGGCCAACGTTGAGGAGTGGAGAGTCACTCGCGAAGTCAAAAAACTCGAACACCGTGCCGACCGATCGGAACAGTATGCGTCTACGGCAATGTTCTTAGCGATGGCCACCATAGAAGAAGCTGAAAAAGCCACCCTAGAGGCGATCGCAGCTAGATTAGATGCCAAAGTAGCGGCTTCTCCCATCAAGAAGTAGCATAAAGCCATCTCTGAACCCCTAGTCGGTCTGGGGCACAGCATGGCCATGCCCCTACTCTCTGAAACCCTGATCTGTAGGGGCATGGCTCGCCGTGCCCCAAACCCAACGAAGAGAAGCAGACTACTAATCTATTTAAAGGTATTCTACATGACAGCCGATTTAACTTCTAAGACATCATTAGCTGAACAGAATGCATCTACGCAGGATGGGTCTGTGAATACAGCTACACTTTCACCTGAAGAGCTGCAAAAAATGCATGGGTATTGGCGTGCTTGCAACTATTTAGCCGTTGGAATGATCTATCTTCAAGACAATCCTCTACTTCAAAAAACGCTGACGATCGATCATATCAAACCGCGACTCCTTGGACATTGGGGAACGAGTCCCGGCTTAAGTTTTATTTATATCCATTTGAATCGTCTGATTAAAAAATACGATCTCAATATGATCTTCGTTGCGGGTCCGGGACATGGCGCACCGGGGGTATTGGGACCGATTTATCTAGAAGGGACTTATTCTGAAGTCTATCCCGACAAGACCCAAGATACGGTGGGAATGCAGAAATTCTTCAAGCAGTTTTCGTTTCCAGGGCACATTGGCAGCCACTGCACACCCGAAATGCCAGGTTCTATTCATGAAGGCGGTGAACTAGGCTACAGCTTGTCCCATGCTTACGGATCGGTCCTTGATTCGCCAGACTTAATTACAGCGGTAGTCGTAGGCGATGGAGAAGCGGAGACCGGACCACTTGCAACCGCGTGGCATTCTAATAAATTTCTGAATCCAATTCGAGATGGCGTTGTGTTACCGATTTTGCATCTTAACGGATACAAAATTGCGAACCCCAGCATTCTAGCTCGCATTTCCCATGATGAATTGGAATCCCTATTTCGGGGTTATGGCTACCATCCTTATTTTGTCGAGGGGAATGATCCTGAGACGATGCATGAACTGATGGCAACAGCACTTGAAAATTGTATCCTTCAGATTCGCACCCTTCAAACTGAAGCTCGCAGTGCTAATGCGAAACCCACTCGTCCGCGCTATCCCATGATCATCCTACGATCGCCCAAGGGATGGACAGGTCCCGAAAAAATCGATGGCCATCAGGTAGAAGGTTCATGGCGATCTCATCAAGTTCCGATCGCCAATATGTCGGCACCGGGACACTTACAACTGCTCGAAAACTGGCTGCGGAGCTATAAGCCAGAAGAACTCTTTGACGCCAACGGAACGCTGATGCCAGATCTTCAATCACTGGCCCCTCAAGGCGTGCAGCGGATGAGTGCCAATCCTTATAGCAACGGCGGGACAGTGCGAAAGGAACTGCGGCTACCTGATTATCGAGACTATGCCGTAGCGGTGACGCAGCCGGGAGAAACACGGGCAGAAAACACGCAGGTTTTGGGACTCTTTCTGCGAGAGGTGATGGCGAACAACATGAGTAGTTTTCGCCTCTTCGGACCCGATGAAACCGCATCCAACCGACTTCAGGATATGTACTCAGTCACGAAGAAGACTTGGATGGCTGATTATTTGCCTGAAGATGCTGATGGTGGCGAGCTATCGCCTGACGGACGGGTGATGGAAATGTTAAGTGAACATACGTTGCAGGGGTGGTTAGAAGGGTATCTCCTCACCGGGCACCATGGATTACTGAATACCTATGAAGCCTTTGCCCATGTCATCGATTCAATGTTAAATCAACATGCAAAATGGTTAGATAGCTCTAAACATTCTGTAACTTGGCGATCGCCTATTTCATCTTTAAATATTTTACTTTCATCGGTCGTCTGGAGGCAAGATCACAATGGATTTAGCCATCAAGATCCAGGATTTATTGACCTCGTAACCAACAAAAGCCCTAGCGTCACGCGGATTTATTTACCGCCAGATGGGAATTGTTTACTTTCGGTTGCCGATCACTGTTTGCGGAGTACGGATTACATTAATGTGATTGTGTCCGACAAACAAATGCACCGTCAATACCTCACGATCGACCAAGCCATCACCCACTGTACAAAAGGAATTGGGATTTGGGATTGGGCTAGCACGGATGACTGCGGGACTGCGGCTGACGAGCCGGATGTGATTTTGGCCTGTTGTGGAGATATTCCTACAATGGAGTCTTTGGCCGCAGCAAGTATTTTACGCCACGAGTTACCGCACTTAAAGGTGCGCTTCATTAATGTGGTCGATCTATACAAATTGATGCACCCAAAAGACCACATCCATGGATTGTCAGAAATTGATTTCGAGACTCTATTTACAATTGATAAACCCATTATTTTTAATTTTCATGGGTATCCCTGGTTAATTCATAAGTTAACTTATGCACGCCAAAATCAAGACCGAATCCATGTGCGAGGCTACAAAGAAAAGGGAAATATCAACACGCCGCTAGAACTTGCCATTCGGAATCAAATCGATCGATTTAATTTAGTGATTGATGTGATTAACCGAGTGCCAAAGCTGAGATCTAGCGCAGCCCATGTGAAGGAAAAAATGAAAGATGCCATCATCGTGAACTTGAACTACGCCTTTGAGCATGGTAAAGACCAAGATGACATCGTGAATTGGAAATGGTCATCCAATCCGGACCCTAGAAACTAGTACCATGCGGCGTAGATAAGCCAGGTATTCAGAACCTCTTCGTTGGGTTTGGGGCACGGCAAGCCATGCCCCTACGGTCTCTAGAACCCGGATCTGTAGGGGAACAGTTTGCCGTGCCAAAGCGCAACGAAGAATAGATCAATAGGTCTGATTGTTTGGATTGTTTGCAATACTGAATTACTTACGCCGCACAGTACTAGAAACCCACTATGAAAATTCTTGTCTTGAATGCAGGATCGAGCAGTCAGAAAAGTGCGCTCTATGATTTTCAACACTTCCAAGATTCCGACGCGCCACTTAGACCATTGTGGAGTGCCGAAATAACCTGGAACACGGGAACAGCCACCGCAGAGCTGCATGTAGAGACCTCTTCAGGAGCAGAATACTCCAGTCAGTTTCCCAATAACGATCGCAAATCTGGAATGCTACAGATGTTGCAGACGCTATGGTCTGGGTGTACCCAAGTGATTGAAACTGCATCCGCTATTGATGCAGTCGGACATCGCGTCGTCCACGGTGGAACGATTACATCTCACGCACTCCGAATCGATACCCAGGTCAAAGCGACGATCGCCTCTTTGATTCCTTTAGCGCCCAGCCATAATCCCATCAATCTAGAAGGAATCGAACTCATTGAGGCATTATTAGGTCCAGAAGTTCACCAGTTTGCCGTATTTGACACTGCATTTCATAGTCAGATTCCGGATGCAGCCGCTATTTATCCGGGTCCCTATGATTGGGTTGAGCTTGGCATTCGGCGCTATGGATTTCATGGGATTAGTCATGCCTACTGTAGTGATCGGATGTCGCAGTTACTAGGGCATGAAATACTAGGGCGTAGGGATCTTAAGCTCATCACCTGTCACTTGGGAAACGGTTGTTCTCTGGCTGCAATTAAAAACGGAATAAGTGTTGACACCACCATGGGCTTTACGCCGTTAGAAGGACTGATGATGGGGAGTCGATCGGGTTCAGTCGATCCTGGAATCTTACTGTATCTGATTACAGAACAGGGCTATGATGCGACGACACTGGATACATTGCTCAACCAACAATCGGGACTAAAAGGACTATCCGGAATTTCCCATGACATGCGACAGGTGAAAGCAGCGATGAAGTCAGGAAACCTCCGTGCAAAGTTGGCTTGGGATGTCTATATTCATCGGATTCGATCGGGCGTTGGAGCGATGTTGATGAACTTAAATGGCCTTGATGCATTGGTTTTTACGGCGGGGGTGGGAGAACATGACTCAGAGGTCCGATCGGCAGTTTGTCAGGGGTTAGGGTTTTTGGGTTTGACCCTGGATGAAGCACTGAATCAAGAAGGGACGGGCGATCGCGATATTGCAACACAGGATTCCCTTGTGCGTATTTGGGTGTTGCAGACCCAAGAAGATTGGCAAATTGCAAGAAGCTGCTGGAGTTGCTTAGGGTAATCGATCGCAACATCGCTAAGACAATAGGGTGTGACCCTCATTTTTAGCATGACGTTTTGTATCGTATTCAATCAATTCAATCTATTAACCCAAGAAATCGAACACTCGTCTAGCACACTGACATTACAAGGCAAAGTGAATGTTCACACAGATAAGTTCAGTGCTGTGAATCAGTGTTGAACACAACGTTGAATCTATAAAAATTGCCTGTAAAGTCTTTATCCCATAACCTAGGTTCTATCATGATGTTGAACAAACGTGCAGTTGGTCTATTTACAAATTATGAAACCACTGAAGCGGCCTTGTGTGAGTTAAGAGATCGCGGTTTCATGATGGATCGAGTTTCATTAGTCGGGCGTGATATCCAGAGCAAGACTGAAGTGACAGGAGTCCACACGAGCGATCGAATAGCCGATGTGGGCACACTTCATACCCAGGAAAACGACGCAGGAGATGCCGCCAAAACGGGAGCCGTTGCAGGTACAACCTTAGGTGGTTTAACCGGGTTGCTCGTGGGATTAGGGGCGATTGCTATTCCAGGAGTCGGTCCTGTGATGTTGGCTGGAGCGGCGGCAACAGCGATCGCTTCTACGATTTCAGGAGGTCTCATCGGAGCCGCAGCCGGGAGCTTGGCAGGCGGACTTGTGGGTCTTGGAATCCCCCACGATCGCGCTGAAGTCTATAGCGATCGAGTGTCAAATGGTGACTATCTCGTCTTCGTCGAGGGGTCAGACGTTGATATTACTTTAGCTGAGTCAATTTTTAGAAATCGAGGTATTCACGAATGGTATGCCTACGATTTGACGAATGAGAAAGTAGAGGTGGCAACAAGACCCGTTCGTGACACACGAGTTTAACTCTCAAGGCATTAAATTTCAGAGCATTTGTTGATATTAGTTAACGATCGTAAAGGTTACACCATGAATAAGATTACCAAAACAACCTCTTTCTCAACTCTACTGATGGGTGTTTCATTGGTCATCGTTCTATCGGCTTGCAGTGATGCGAAGACATCCTCTGATGCCCCTCGATCGACGGAGAATAATGGACAGGTTACGCCCGACAAAAATGTTAAGACAACTCAAGATGATGCCCAAAGCGAAGTTCGTAAAAAGCAGCTTGAAGCAGACATCCGAGCACGAGAGCAACGCAATAACGCAGGAGGCGACACTCAAAAACGGACAGAGGGCGATTTAGCAAGTGAAGTGCGCAGTAAACTTGAGGCTAATATCCCCAACGGAAAGCTCACCGTTACTGCTAAAGATGCAGATGTCACGATCGCCGGGGTTGTTCCGAAGCAAGAGCAGCTCGATAAAATCAAGGCCTTGGCAATGGAAATTAAAGGCGTTAAGACAGTGACGGTGAAAGCGGTTGTTAGTCCATAGGTTAGGATTACAGACGCAACTATAAAGAAGACGATTATTTCATCTCTCGATCGAATGATCGTCTTCTTTAAATTCATCATCATCTTTAAGTTCTAAAGCCATAGGAGGAACTCATATGGAACCTAAACACCTAACATCTCAGCCTTCCGATTCGTTACCTTCTCCGCAACATCGAGGGAATGAGACCTTTCTTGTCTTAGATATTGTGTTTCTGATCATGGTGGCGATCGCAATTTTCTCGCTGATTTCTATGCCACTTTATTCCTACATTCCTCTGTGGCGGAAGCAGTCAATGAACTTCAGACGAAACCGAAAAGCGCCCTGCGATCGATGTCAGTATTTCAATCATAATGCCTATCTCAACTGTGCGCTGCATCCGACCACTGCTCTGACTGAGCAATCTTTTGACTGTGCTGACTATTTGCCGAATCATTCGGGTAAGTAATCACTATATGGATTAGTACTTTGGTTTTGGAGAGTGTCTATTTATGAATCCAGATTATCTCATTGTCGGCAGTGGTTTATCTGCATTAACCTTTGGAGCCTTGATGGCAAACTCTGGCAAAGTTGTGCGAATACTTGAAGCCCATGAGCATCCAGGCGGCTTTGGACACACCTTCATGATGGCCAAGAAATACACATTTAATGCCCAATTTCATTACGTTTGGGACTGTGGTGAAGGACAAACCGTTAATAAAGTACTCAAAAAATTAAAGCTCGATCAAGAGGTTACATTTGAGCGTTATGATCCGGAAGGGTTTGACCATATGCGAATGCCCGGTTATGCGATGGATATCCCGTCATCACCAGACGAACTTATTAATAGATTATCAGCACTTTTTCCTGATCATCAGACTAATATTCGTCGCTTCGTCGAAACTGTAGAAAAAACAGGCGACGGCTTAAAAAAAGTTTCCCCTCCCCTCAATCCGATCGAAGTTCTTAAGAACCCAACCCAAGTCTGGACCACGATTCGGCATCTCAA
This sequence comes from Synechococcales cyanobacterium, assembly GCA_043764895.1. Taxonomy (GTDB): domain Bacteria; phylum Cyanobacteriota; class Cyanobacteriia; order Leptolyngbyales; family Leptolyngbyaceae; genus JAAFJU01. Next base: position 60,535 of record JAYUJY010000064.1, read on the forward strand.
TAGTACGCTTCAAGATGTCTTTGATGAGTTCAACCTTCCTCAAGCCGCTCAAACCTTATTAGCATTGCAATGGCTTGATTTTCTTCTTCCCCCCAATCAACTCTCTTTCTTTGCGTGGGTTGCCTTATTTCGAGGGTATCAAGCGGGTGCATTTTATCCAACGCAGCATTTTGAATCGGTGATTAATGCACTCGTTAACGTAATCGAATCCAACGGGGGAGAGGTATTATTCAACCATGAAATAACCGATTTTCGAGTGACGAATCAAACTGTTACGGGCGTTCAAGCCATGAATCTAGTCACCCATCAAACCGCAGAATTTACGGGCAGTACCGTGATTTGTAACATCGATCCTCGAAAAGCTGCCAAAATGATCGGTGAATCGCAGTTCTCTAAAACGGTACGCCAGAAGCTGGACTATGAGTATTCAGCATCAAACTACATGGCCTATTGCGTCGTTAAAGATCTCGACCTCCGAGACTACGGATTTGGCAAGTGGAACCTCTCACATACGGGGCATCAAGACCTTAACGAAGCCTTTGCACAGATGTACGATCGCAATGATTTTTCTAATCCTAGCTTTGCCATAACGACGCCGACGTTATTAACCAAGGCAAGTCGAGATTGTCCGGACGATTGTCAGATTGTGGAGTTTCTGACGGTTGCTAACTATGGTTATTTTAAACAATTAAGAGAGAGCGATCGTAAAGCCTATAACCAGAAGAAGCAAGAGATTCTAGACTCGATTTTAGATGTCGTTGAGAAGCATTATGTGCCAAATTTTAGAAAGCACATGGTTTTTCATATTACGGGTAGTCCGACGACTAATGAGCGATATTGTTGGTGCCCCAATGGAAACTCTTATGGATCTAAGTTAACTCCAAAAAATATGGGACTCGGAAGGCTTAATCACGAAACGTCTTTGCAAAACTTCTATTTCTGTAATGCATCCTCTGGATATCCCGGCTTTGCACCCACCATTTGGACAGGAGCTTTATTGTATCAGCGATTATCCGGCGATGTGATTTTAGGCAACGGTTAAGCGCACGATCGAAGACTCATTACAGTTAACCATTAAGAGGATTAATTATGAGGATTGCTGTGGTTGGAAGTGGAGCGAGTGGCATGGCGACGGCCTATCTACTTGATAAACAGGGGCATCAGGTCACCGTGTTTGAACGAGAGCCTATCCTCGGCGGAAATATTCGGACATTAAACAAAAACGTACAGCCCAATCAGTCCGCTTGTAATGAGGTCTTGGAAAGTGGAGTACTCGAATTTCCAACTGTTTTTTACAACTTCATCGCGCTGATGCAAGATCTAGACGTAGATCTCGAACCTGTCAATGTTGGATCAGGCATGTTCCTTAATGATGGCAGCGAATATTTATCAGCAGTGATGATTGATAAAAATTTTACAGGCATTCACCGAATCATCGAATATTTACGTCTTGATACGCTCTACGCCCGCTCCGCTGGATTATGGCTAAGAACACGATCGGCTGACTTAAAAGATCTTCATAATAAACCGCTTTCAGAGTACTTAAAACGCCCCTGCGCCCGTAATACCTGGCTAAAGCTTCTTATCATGTATAGCTACTCAATTCCCTTTGAACTCATTGATGACTTTCCATCGGAACTTGCTATTCCAGTGATTCGTGACTACATCGCAGTTAATTGGGTTAGGGTTAAAGGCGGAGTGTATTCTTATATTGAAAAAATCCTGACTCGATTCAAAGGTAAAATTCTATTAAATACCGAGATTGACTGTATCTTTAGAGATGTAGATATGGTGAAGATTTCATCCTTGAATGGTGAAATGCAAGAATTTGATAAGATCGTTTTTGCGACTCCCCCTGATCAGGTGATGAAACTGTTGGCAGACCCGACCGATGTCGAAACTAAACGATTTTCGGATTGGAAAGCAAATTATGTGACTAGCATTGTGCATCACGATCGATCGATGTATGATCGTTTTAGCATTAAGCAACCGTCCGAATTTGATTTTTTTCAAACCGAGACTCGATGGGGCTACAACGGATTTCTAAATCAACTTTGCGGTACTTTGTCGCCTGAGCATTATTTTTTATCATTCCAACTAGAGGAGTTGATTGCACCCGATCGGATCATTCATCGGGAAAAACATCATACCCCGATGTATACTACCCAATCGTTCCAATATCGGGATGAAATTGTCGAGACCAACGGCGAGTACAACACCTATCACGCAGGAGCCTATCTCGGCGATGGTTTACATGAAGGAGCGATTACATCTGCTTTTCGAGTGGCTGAGTTGATTGGATAAAACCCACTGTACATTACTGTACATCACTAATTTTTGAGGAAATAGACATGCTAGATATTGATGAAATGGGACAGGTTGAAATTCATGAACTGCTGTGTAAAATAGGATACGGTCATCTGGGTTTCATTCATGAAGGAAAACCCTATGTAATGCCAATGCATTATTATTTTGACAATTCAGACATCTATCTATTTACAACAGTAGGGATGAAAACTCATGATATTGATGTTGATCCAGATATCTGCCTACAGGTTGAAGAGGTGCATAGCTTAAGCCATTGGCGTAGTGTAATTGTTACAGGTCAAGCTAAGCATTTGACCGAACAACAGGACATCGATCGAATTACTCAACTCGCAAAAGAGCGAAATCCAACCCTTTCTCCTGCTATAAATCGGACCTGGATTGATTCATTAGGACGGAGTGAAATTGTTTATATTTACCGAGTCATAAAAAGCGAAATGAGCGGACGAACGACAGATGGCATCAGCAGTCAATAGATTAATTTAAGACTGGGAGATCAGCCTCAACGTCAAAGGGAAAATGTATTGCCTATGCTAACTCATCCGATCGACGTTAATCACACAACGGGTTCATCCCCGCAAGTAGAGGCTGGCTTGTCGTCTGGAGCAGCAACTCAACTGCTTAACCAAGATGGATACAATGAACTCCCTTCAGCCCAATCTCGAAGCCTTTTCGCGATCGCCTGGGGGACCATTCAAGACCCGATATTTCTACTGCTAGTGGGCGGCGGAGTGATTTATTGGTTTCTGGGCGATCTCCAAGAAGCAATCATATTACTGGGGTTTGTCTTTTTTCTGATGGGGATTAGCCTCTATCAAGAAGGGAAGACGGAACATGCCATTGCGGCCTTGCGCGATCTGTCGAGTCCACGCGCCTTGGTGATTCGGGATGGTCAGCGTCAACGAATTGCGGGGCGAGATGTGGTGCGGGGCGATGTGTGTCTATTAGCAGAAGGCGATCGTGTTCCGGCGGATGCGATCGTTTTATCTTGCACCAATCTTTCAACTGATGAATCGCTATTAACCGGAGAGTCGCTACCCGTTCGCAAAATTGCAGCAGTGGGTAACGTTGAGATGGCGCGCCCAGGAGGTGATGCGTTGCCGTTTGTGTATTCGGGGACATTGGTAGTGCAGGGTCAGGGCATGATTCAAGTCCAAGCGATCGGGACTCAAACCGAGATGGGCAAGATTGGAAATGCACTGCAAACCGTGAAGCCAGAATCGACTCCTCTGCAACGGGAAATGAATCGCTTAGTGAATCGTTTATTTGGCATCGCATTATCGCTCTGTGTGGCGATCGTTGTGATCTATGGTTTTACGACAGGGGATTGGTTTAAAGGTGTCCTAGCGGGGATTACTTTGGCAATGGCGATTTTGCCGAATGAATTTCCGGTGGTTGTGACTATATTTCTTGCCTTGGGAGCTTGGCGAATTTCGCAGAACCATGTTTTGGCGCGGCGTGTGGCGGCTGTGGAGACGGTGGGTGCCGCAACGGTACTGTGTGTGGATAAAACCGGGACGCTGACTCTAAATCAAATGGCGGTGCAAGAACTTTGTCCTTATACAAATTCCACATTGTCTGCACCCTATGGTTTAGATTCACAGGCAGCAGTACCCTTGCCCGAAGCATTCCATGAATTAGTCGAATATTGCATTTTAGCCAGTCAGCGTGATCCATTTGATCCGATGGAAAAAGCGTTTAAACAATTGGGAGACCACTATCTCGCTAACACTGAGCATTTGCATGGTGACTGGAAACTATTACGAGAATATCCACTATCGCCGGATCTACTAGCGATGTCCCATGTGTGGCAGTCAGCAGACGCGAAACAGTATGAAATTGCTGCGAAAGGTGCGCCGGAAGCGATCGCCGATCTCTGTCATTTCACCCCTGAACAACAACACAGTTTAGCAACACAAGTCAGTGCTATGGCCGCGAAAGGATTGCGGGTATTGGGCGTGGCTAGAGTGGCACTGCTCGATGCCCCACCCGCATTTCTGCCACCGCATCCGTCTATTGATCCGAAGCATTTACCCGATAAACAACATGATTTTCCGTTCCAATTTCTCGGTTTGGTCGGGTTGTCTGATCCCGTGAGACCCACTGTGGCAGCGGCGATTCAAGAATGCTATACCGCTGGGATTCGCGTGGTAATGATTACGGGGGATTATCCAGTGACGGCCCAGGCGATCGCACGGCAAATTGGCTTAACGCAATCGGGTGAAATTCTCACTGGAGCGCAATTGGATCAGATGAGTGATGCTGAACTCAATCAGCAGATTCAAAATACAACTATCTTTGCCCGCGCTGTTCCGGAACAAAAGCTGCGAATTGTGAATGCGCTCAAAAACAAGGGCGAAGTGGTTGCGATGACGGGTGATGGGGTTAATGATGCTCCAGCGCTCAAAGCAGCCCAGATTGGTATTGCGATGGGGCAACGGGGGACGGATGTGGCGCGGGAGTCGGCGGCATTGGTGCTATTGGATGATGATTTTTCCTCTATTGTACAAGCCGTGAAGTTAGGACGACGAATTTTTGATAATCTTCGCAAAGCCATGGCGTATCTTTTAGCGATTCACATTCCGATCGCGGGGATGTCATTAATTCCGGTATTGTTTAAATTGCCTTTAGTCCTGCTCCCGATTCATGTTGCGTTTCTACATTTAATTATCGATCCGGCTTGCTCCATTGTCTTAGAAGCCGAACCCGCCGAAGCCAGCGTGATGCAGCGCCCACCCCGAAATCCTAAAGAACCTTTATTTGGACGTAAAACAGTAGTCTTGGCGGTGATGCAGGGCATGGGGATTTTGGCGATCGTCCTCACGATTTTTGTCGTTGCCTTGGCGCGGGGGCAAGGCGAACTGGATGCCCGTGCCTTAACGTTTACGACGCTAATTTTGGCGAATTTAGGGTTGATATTGAGTGAAGGTTCGACCGCACAGCTCAACCTAAAAGTCTTGCGATCGCCTAATCCCGCATTGTGGTGGGTGCTGGGCGGGGGATTGTTTTTTCTGGCGATCGTCTTATATGTGCCTATTGTTCGCAATTTATTTAGCTTCTCTTTCTTGCATCCGATCGACCTGGCAATTTGCTTGGGTGGGGGAGCAATGAGTTTGTTATGGTTTGAACTGTTAAAGCGCCAGTGACAATTTCTCAGCCTCAACGATCATGCCATCCTGCATCCGAATCACCCGATTAGTTTGAGCTGCAACCGTCGCATCATGAGTGACGATCGCAATTGTGGTGCCCTGTTGGTTCAGGTCCGTTAGCAGATTCATAATGTCCTGGGATGTTTTGGAATCTAATGCGCCCGTGGGTTCATCGGCTAACACCAGAGCTGGGTGATTGACTAGCGCCCGTGCGATCGCTACTCGCTGCTGTTGTCCTCCCGAAAGTTGACTAGGGCGGTTTGTTAAGCGATCGCCTAACCCGATCAACTCTAATGCTGTGGTCGCGGATTTCACTCGTTTCGATCGAGATGCATTGGCATAAATCATCGGCAACATAACATTTTCGAGGGCAGTTAGCCGTGGCAATAGGTTGAATTGTTGAAACACAAAGCCAACATATTGATTGCGAATATCGGCAAGTTCATCATCATCAAGGGTCGTCAGATCTCGACCATCCAAGATATACCGTCCGCTAGTCGGGCGATCGAGACAACCGATAATATTCATCAGCGTTGATTTTCCGGAACCCGAAGCTCCCATAATGGCAACATATTCTCCCGCTTCGATCGAGAGATTAACCTTTTTTAGAATAGGCACATCTAGTTCTGCTAAATGATAGGTTTTCGTGATATTTGACATTGAAATCATGTTTTTCATAGCACATCCTTTTATTTAGAATTTTCACTGGCAGATTTAGCTTGGACGAGCACTTGAATATCACTTCGGAGTGCCTTGATTTCTATTTGTAATGCTTGAATCGATTGTTCACCCGAAAATTTATTATTCTCGACATCTTGATCAATAAAGAATGTCGCAACGGTTGCTGTCACATAGCCAACGACAGAAACTGCATAGAGTGCCAGAAGAACACATAATATCCGACCTTCCACTGTTTTTGGAAAATAATCTGACCCGATCGTTGTCATGACCATAGCCGTCCACCATAGCGCAGTGGCATAGTCGTTAATCCCTGTTCCATTTGGCAAATCCCGCTCAAAAACATAAATTCCCGCTGCTCCCATTACGGTAACGATCGTTGTTAATCCAACAACATAGCCAAACCCTCGGCACTGAACACTCGCTGAAAATAACCGGATTCCTCGGCTAGTCCGAAGCATGACTCGAATAAGTTGGAAACCTCGAACAGCATGGAAAGATTGGACAACCCGCACCACTCTTAAGGTTCGTAATGCTGGAATGAGGAGTGAAAGAGCAATTAGCCAGTTGTCCTTGAGGTACGATAATTTGTGAGGCGTAAGAATTAATTTGATACTAAAGTCAATTATAAAAATAATCCAAATCGCAGTGCCGATCGCTTCTAACAGAGGATTAAGCCCCCAAACCAGCTCTACAACCAAGAGTCCTAACCAAGCAAACCCTAGCACCAACATGGGCATTTCAACCCAGTCGTCCCACTGTTGCACGACTTGACTGCGCTCCCGCTCTAGCTCTGGTTTTCCCGACGGTTTGACAGGCTTCATAATGCATCCAATCGGTAAGTTCGATGAGCCTTAAGCTATGACTGCAACACGATCGGTAACGGGCTGCATCGTTTGGGATAGATGACTATTCATGGTAAAAGATGAATCTAACAAGTGATACAGCTAAATAACTTAAGAGCGCATACGCAACGATCGCAATCACAATATTGACATCAAATATGTAGTCTCCAGTTTCTGAAGTTGGACTAAGAGGGTGTTTGAAAAGTCGAGATTTGGGTAAAAAAAGTTCTCCGGGTATAGGCTAGACGTATATACACGTAGCCCCCAAACAACAATGTCTTTATCTTACCCGAGCGATTTAAGTCTTGACGAATTTGAATTAATCAAAGCCTTCTGTCCTGAGGCAAAATCGGGAGGTCGCCCTCGCACTACTGACCTCTGGGCAATTCTCAACGCGATTTTCTATCTGGTGGCCGAAGGCTGTCGCTGGCGATCGCGGCCCCATGACTTCCCGGCTTGGCAAACTGTTTATACCTATTTCCGAACCTGGAAAAAGGATGGTACTTGGGTTAAGATTCATGACCAACTCCATGACCGTGTTCGGGTGATTACAGGTCATGACATCAGTCCATCAGAGGTGATGTTGGATAGTCAAAGCGTAAAATCAGCCGCTTTTGTCCATAAAGAGGTGGGATACGATGCCGCAAAGGTGATTAAAGGGCGAAAACGTCATTTAACAGTAGATTGTCTAGGTTTAGTCATGCGCGTTTTAGTCACTGCGGCCAGTTTGCCCGAACGAGAAGGTGCGAAAAAAGTGTTGAAACAGGTGAAAGCCATGATTCCAGAGCGAACTAATCGACTATTTTTAGTGTGGGCGGATAGTGGCTATTCTGGCAATCCCTTCTTGATGTGGGTCATGGATGTCCTGCATTGGGTGCTCCAAGTCGTCCTTCGCCCAGAGGAACAACAGACGTTTGTGTTGCTACCAAAACGATGGGTGTTTGAACGAACGTTTGGCTGGTTAATGAATCATCGCCGCCTCTTTCGGGACTATGAATGGTTGCCTGAGTCGGCGGAATCAATGATCTACATTGCGATGATTCGGAATAGGCTCCGAAGGCTGGTATAAATGTTTTATACCTCCTTCGACTTTTCAAACACCCTCTAACGCTCTTGCCTTCAGGAACAATAACACTAGTTGCTAACCTCAATAGACGACTCCGAGAAGTTAGAGCGCGTTTTATACTGAAGAGCGTATCGAACCCATGCAACCTCCGCAAATATAAAAACAACAATTTAGCAGAGATTGCTTTTGTCAATTGTTAGAAAAAAGTCAAAAGCGATCGGCTAAATTGTTGTCTAGAGAAAAGTGCTAACTTAGGCAGTGATGATTAAAGTCGATCGCTCACAAACTACTTCAAAGAACTAGCTGCTTGAGAGAGCAGTTGTCCTAACTCCTTCACCTTTGCCGCAGCACTGGGATCGGCACTTTGAGCTGCTTCAGTAGTACTTTTACCGATTGCAGAGAGAGCTTCACCCAGCGAAGCGCCAGTAGCGTTACCAGAAGTCAAAGCTGTCTTGAGCTTACCCAATTCTTCAGCGATAGGTTTGCCTTGTAACTGTTGCTGCCAACCCTCGATGACTGTGACAGCTTGCTTGACAGGAATGGATGTGAGACCCTGTTGTAGGGCTGAGATAGTCGTATTGATATCAATTTGGGACATAAAGCTTCCTGTGTTTGATTTATGGTTGGTAATTTTTTAACTTGTTCCTGATTGCCGCCTCACACAGTTCTTATCTTCTACCGATCGCCTATCCAAAGTCGTCCCTCTTTAGGCTGATACAAATAGGTAGATTACACGATCTGCTATTAATGAATCGGGTTATAGGCTGATACAAATAAGTAGATTACATCACTTGCTGTCAATGAACTGGGGAACTCAGTTTATCAGTGCCACCCAACGGCACCGTAGCTACAGCAGTAAATTCAATTCTTTGGCGCTAACCTTAATAAAAATAGATTGAGGACAGGAACATGAAATCCAAAATATAAAGTAATAAAGATTGTACCTAGCCCAAAAGACTGAATAACTATTTGTCGAAAATTTAGGTATCCTTTCATGAATTTGAGATACCAGATCCAGCAGAAATACTAGGCTACTAATCCAGAGTGTCACGATGACTGTAGCAACTAGCAATCCTGCAATTTTGGGTCATCATGCTGCCCGCAATTCTATCTCGTCTAGCAATACTTGCAGGGCGCTCTAACCATCAAATTTTGTTACGAGCAGATCGCCTAGCACCTTGGTTTGGCAAGCCAGCCGCCGTTCATTATGAATCGAATGAGGACGAAAAAAAGTTCGGATTTTTTCTACCATTGTTGGTGCTGAAACAGCTCCTTCGACTCTAACTAGACAAACACCACAAATGCCATGTCCATGACAGTTAAATCCATCACTATTGAGATCGATATCTTGTTCGAGCAGAGCTTCGTTGAGGTTGGCTCCTCCGTCAACATTAAAAGTCTTGCCTTCAGCGATAATTTTTGCCACGTTCATTCTCCTATTGGTGTAATGGTTTTGATGGGGATTTAACTACGAACTAATGAAGGATAGATCGAATATTCGGCTAGAAAATAGATCTATGATTCACTGTAAACTATATTGATGATATTAATTAATCTTGATTTTTATATCTGTTAATTGGATGAATTGTAAAGCTATTACCGACTTAAATGAATAGAGAATATCCTAATTTTATCGCCAATATAAATAATTAAATTAATGGATATATAGCAATATATATCAAAAATTTCAGAGATAAATCTGTCGTCTCTCAAAATTTTCGTCATCATGCCGATCGTGTCTCATCGCTTGAACCACAATTTTTAAATTCTAGTAAAAATGATAATATCGACCACTCGTGGAAACAGAATAAACGGTTCGCATAAATGGTCGATATTGTTGACGCTATAGATAGATCTCCACTGTTCCTCACACCTCGGAGTTAAGCCTCAAACCTCTGCTGTTAAAACAGAAACTTAGACCTACTCCGAAAAATTAGACCATTTCAAAATGAGGTGATTTTCAACGGATAGGACTCCTGGTGCAGCCCAAGCAGCCCGTTCGGCCTCATCTTTTTCTAAATAGTTCCTAACCTTACCTCGGAGTATTACCTCACTTCCAGAAGTCTCCACTTGGACTTCGTTTGAATCTAATAGAGCACTTCGTTCAAAGGCCGATCGAATTGCCATTTCAGCTTCTGTGGTCGTTAATTTAGGCTTGATAGAAATCATATTTGACACACCTTTAACGCCCAACAAGTAATGCACAATGTTTGAAGCAGCGTTCCTTTGATACCACCACTCGACTTCACCTTCAAGTGTGATCCAGCCATAACGAACTATCGCTGTTATAACTCCCTTAGGCACAGTAGTAGACCACTTAAAATGGTATTCAGCAGCAGCGGTAATATCTGCATCTGTATAGCTAACACTACCAGGAAACTTGACTTCAATGTCACCTGCGATCGCCTTTACTCCCGCAATCCGTTTAACAGCACGAACAACCTCCCACTTCCCGTTATAACTACTTGTATGCCCATTAAGGGTCACAATCCCTTCGTTGACTAAAACTCCCAGATCGGTGACTTTTATACCAGGTTGATACCTAAGTTCAGCAAGTACGTCATCTTTTAGTTCTACGTCAGTTTTGTCTACTGTTTTTTCTAGAGTACTTTTCATGGTATTTACCTTGCGTGAATAAGTTAGTCAGACTATTGTGATTGGAAAACTTAGGGGAGTGGAGAAACCTTAAAGGTTGTTTGAAAAGTCAATCGTGGTGATAATGAGCACCCGAGCACCCGTGCATCCCTCTTGATAAGGGTGACTATGAACTGGATTCCGGTTCCCCCTTACTAAGGGGGCTAGGGGATCGGGTGTTTTGATACCAACGAAAGAACTTTTCAAACAGCCTCTTAGGGAAGTGGAATAGCAGGGAGTTCTACTAGTCCTCGATCGGGCGTCCACACAGATTCTTCACCATCGCCAAAGTAACCCTCAAACTTCGTAATGGACACATCTCCCATGACCTTGACTTGGCAGGCTAGACGGCGCTCTCTATGATCAAAGTGAGGATGAAAAATCGTTCGCTTAGTTTCCGCTTCAGTCGGTTCTGAAACTGAACCCTCAACGCTAACAAAACACGTTCCACAAGTCCCATGTCCTCGACAGTTGAAGACTTTAGCCCCCGCACTGTAAAGATTAATGTCTTGTTCTAGTAACGCTTCACGCAGGTTACTTCCTTCAACGACTTCAAACGTTTTTCCTTCAGCAGTAATCATGGACATAATGGGTCTCCTAGTATGGATAATATTTCAATGAGTTAAACCCGATTCACAAGCCTAGCCACGAACTAACGGTGTATCGACTAAATGTTCGGCGATAATCCACACCTGCAATTCATGGGTTCGCAGCACGTCACTCATCAACAGATCATTCGTTCCGTCATCACGATTAGCCGCTGTTTTTGTGATGCCATTTCTAATCTCATATAGAATTAGTTCATGTGCCTCTAGCAATCGCGATAGCATTACTGGAACTTCCTCGACGCCATTGGGTGGCCGATCGATTCTTGTGATTTCCGAGACATGCCTAGGGTCAGCGATCGCTACACCGCCTAAAGTCTGGACTCGTTCACCGATTAAATCAATTAATCTCAGTTGTTCATTAGCATGTTTATCTAGCAGCAAATGCAACTGATAGAATGTGCTACCACGCATGAGCCAATGATGCTTCTTGTAGAGACTATAAAGGATTAAGCTGTCGGCTAAAATTTGGTTGAGCTGTTCGCAGTTTTCGGCCCGCGCAGCGTGCAACAACCCGATCGGCAAATTCCGAAGTGTCCCAAACAACTGTATTTCGTGACCATGTTGGTACAGAACGGGTTGACTGTTCGCTTGGGAAATCAAGTTTGACGTTTCAGTTGGCATATCATCTCCCTTGGGTTAATAGATCCTGACCCTAAGCTGCGATCGATAGACTCATTCCGTGACTCACTCGGTCCAGCATTGTCTTCGCCTGCCTGACATCTTCATCACTTCCCGTCACCAGGATAATGAATTCGCCTGCTTTAATTTTAGTTTCATACTTTAGGACTTCGCTCTTCGGGATACCTAGTCCTCCTAGTGCTCCAACCAAACCACCGATCGTCGCCGTTCCGACACCTCCAACTACAATACCTTCTAACCAACCAGCGAGGACGCCCGTAATCGGCCCTGCAATGACGATCGGAGCCATGCCAGGAATGAAGAGAACCCCAGCCCCAGCGAGAATACCAAATAGCCCCCCAACAAAGCTTCCCCAATATCCGCCACTAGCCGCTCCCGCCTTAGCCGTATCTTTCCAGCTTAGAAATCCGCGCACATGCTCAGTAGTCCGATAGTCTTTGCCTATGATCGAAAGTTTTTCCATATCAAAGCCCTCGCTCTCTAAGGAAATAACCACTCTTTCTGCTTCCTCATGAGTGGGGAAATGAGCAACGATCGTATGAGTGCAGTTCATGATTTTATGCCTTTACTTAAAGTGTATTTGTAGCTATATATCTGTAGCAATGGCTAGATTTCTTAAACTCTCTGACTTACTTCAACTACCAATGCTGAGGTTTAGGCGGTCGATGGTCACGAGAATCGATCATTTCATTGATCACCTAACAATAATCGCATAGATTACTTTTTGTCTTCTCTATCTTTAGACTGTTTTAGTATGAAAATATACAAATCATACATCATGCTATTTATATCCTACTCATTGTTCCTACTCATTGTGTAGTGACGCGATCGGATCGAGTCTAGCCGCATTACGAGCAGGAATACCACCTGCCAAAACACCGACGATCATCGATAAGCTAAAGCCGATCGCGATCGACCATAACGGCACAATGAACGGAAATTTAAAAACCGTTGCAGCACTAAATGCTAACGCAACTCCCAATCCCACCCCGATCGCGCCACCAACTGTGGAAATGACGACAGCCTCGATCAAAAACTGGCTCAAAATGTCTGTACTAGTTGCCCCGACGGCTTTGCGAATACCGATTTCACGCGTTCGTTCCATGACCGAAACCAGCATAATATTAGCAATGCCAATGCCCCCAACTATTAGAGAAATACCTGCGATCGCCCCTACCAACAACGTCAATGATCCCACCACGCTAGTGAACGTATTGATAATGTCAACTTGATTAATCGTCCGAAAATCATCTAGATCGGGTGGCTGAATGCGATGCCGTAAACGCAAAATATTTGTCACCTGAAATTGAGCTGAGTTAAGCTGATCGACATCGCTCGCTTCGACCCAAAAGCCACTAATGGCAACACCTGTTAAAGCATTATTGCCAACAATTTGGGCGGACATATTGCTCAATGGGATGTAGATGATATCATCGAGATCTTGACCGCCTATCGATCCCTTAGATTTTGCTATTCCAACGACGATGTAGCTCTTACCTTGCATCCGGAAATCTGCACCGATCGGGGATTCATTAGCGTTAAACATTGCATCACGAACCTTAGAACCCAGCACCGCCACAGGTCGAGCAGCATCTAGATCCCCTTGGTTAAAAAAGGCACCTTCTTGAGCCTGAATATTTCTCATGACTGGGAGATTTAGATCGGTACCGACTAGTGCTGTTGTTGTGTTGCGATTGCCTCGAACGACCTGAATTTGATTACGCTGTAAGAATGCTGCAACGAGTTTGGCTGCCGGGACTTGCTTAGCGATCGACTTGGCATCCTCCCACGTTAGCGTCGTCGCCGAACCCACCCCTTGGCTAACACCGCCTGTTCTGGCTTCTCCCGGTAAGACGGCCATCAAGTTTGTTCCGAGGGCTTGGATTTGTAATTCCGTTGACTTTTGGACGCCTTGCCCTAGTGCTGTAATCGTAATCACCGAAGAGATCCCAATAATGACACCCAACATGGTCAAACCCGTTCGTAATTTATTGCTCCACAGCGTTTCAACGGACATGATGAGAACTTCACCAAGAGGGACTCGGCGTTTGTGGGTTCGGCGTTTGCGGGTTGCTGATTGTGAACTAACAGGGGGTTTCATAGGAAGAAGAACTCATTGAGAAATACCATTAGAAACTTGACGAGTACCGGGTGGAAAGCTGAGTAGAACCTGTTCATTTCCGGTTAAACCAGATTTGACTTCGGTTTTGTCGTTCATTGTGATGCCGATAATAATCGGAACAAAGACTGGATCGCCCTTATCTTTCGCCACAAAAACACCTTGAGCATTAGTTTGTTGGACGATCGCCGCTGTTGGGACAACCAACACATTTTTTAGCTCTCCAGCTTTGAACTCCAGACTCACATTCATCCCTGATTTCAGTAAGCGTTGAGAATCAGAAACTGATGTCTTTACCTCAAAGCTCGTAACATTTTGGACGACATTAGATTGGGTCGCAATTTGTGTGACCTTTCCAGTGAAGGGTTTTCCCGGATAGGCATCGACCTGAATGGTTGCCGCTAAACCCATGCGAATTTGAGCAATATTGGCCTCTGCAACTTGGGCAAGCACTTGATTTGTGGAGGCGAGAGACAGAATAGAAGATGAGGTGGCAGACGAAACCGCACTCCCTGCCGTGGTCGGGGTGACAAACGCGCCAGGGTCGGCAAATTTGCGAGACACAACCCCCGTAAACGGTGCCCGAAGGACCAAATCGTCGAGGCTTGCCTGAATAATTTGCATGGCTCCTTGAGCGGCTGTCACCTGCGCTTGAGCTTCGTCGATATCTTCCGATCGCGATCCTGCTTCAGACCGCGATAGCGCTTCTTCTTTTTGTTGGACGACTGCTTCGGCTTGAGTAATCTCTTCAGGGCGAGTTCCCGATCGCATGAGTGAAGCAGCTTGTTCGGCTTGGTTGACCTGTGCCTGGGCGCGATCGCGAGTCGTCCGAAAGCTGTTCAAACTTTGAAGGGAAATCGCACCTTCGTTATATAGGGTTTGATTTCGTTGCAAATCATCATTAGCTTGACGCAACGCATATTGTGCATCGTTTACTTTAGCTTGGGCTTGGGCCAGTTCTTGAAGTCGATTGCCATTTCGTAATTTTTGTAGATTTGCATTTTTTTCAGCTAGTTCTGCCCTAACTGTGGCGATATCTTCAACCCGATTACCATTGCGCAATCGTTGTAGATTTGCATCTGCCGCTGACAATTTTCCTTGAGATTGTTGCAGTTCTCCCTGAAGATTTGAGTCATCCATATAGGCCAAAACTTGACCTTTCTCTACCGCATCTCCTTCTTTCACCAGAAGTTGCTTCAGTATTCCGGCTGTTTTTGGACTCACATTGACCGATCGTTCAGGTTGCACCGTACCATTGGCCGAAATCGTGATTGGAAGATTGCCCCGTCCGACCGGAGCCGTTTGGACCTTACTTTTGGCTTGCTGTTGAGGCACAATCACAAATTGCCGATAGGCGAGATAGCTAACGCCCATAAGGGGAATCAACATCAGCAAACCCATGAGCCATTTATTCGATCGGAGCTTGCTTAGTTTTGTCGGCTCTGGCTCTATAATTTCTGGCTCTATAGCTTCTGGCTCTGTCGATTTGAGTTCCGTCGGTTTCAGAGACGTGCTCATAAGGGATCCCTCTGCGTTCAACAATTGATTAGGGCGTATGACGACGATCGATCACGTTAACTATAGGGTTTGAAATTAGCATAACAAAGCAATGTTTGATTTCTAGGGTTATTTAGTGAATTAAGAAATCAACCCCTATTTCAAACATCAGGCTGTTAGGATAATTAGTATTACTCATGAGATGAATTCATGATTTATATGCCTTTTCTCTCAATGCTGTTGTTTATTGGACCTGCGATCGCTTCAATCGCCTTTTTTCGATCGTTGTCCAAAGGCTGGCATTGGGCTTTGTTAGGTCTTTGTGTTCTCTACGCAGCTTCTCCATTTTTACTCACTTGGGGAGGACTCGGTTTAGCTAAAGGCTTCGGTTGTACTTCTGAAGCGATACGCTTTCGGTGTCCGCCCCCGTTGTGGCATGGCGATCTCGTTTCTGGTTTGTTTATGGCGCATTGGCTGGCAATCTTTATCCTTCCATCGGCAGTTCTAGGAGCGATCGGACTTCTATTTTCTTGGATTCAAATGAATAAGCGATCGGACCCCAACAATCCGGTCATCCCAAGAACAGTGTTTCATCGCAGTCGTCATAAAGTTGTTGCAGGCGTATGTTCTGCTCTTTCTCAACGATGGAATTTATCTGTTTTAGGGATTCGGATCGTTACCGTTATTTTAGCGATCGTTGTCCCTGGATTTGTTTTTCTGTACGTTTGGTGTTGGTTAGCCTTTCCCATCGAACCGCGATCGCAACACCCTTTAGGAGCACAATTATGAATCGACAAAACGATCTCCGCAGTCCTTGCCATCCCAAAGCAACCGCTGCGGGACAGTTAGTGTGTCCCCATTGTCAAACGAAGTTTTCTACTACATGGCGGCGATATTGGGCGGCACCGTGGGGAGATTATCGCTGTCCTGAATGTCGGCAAATATCTCACGCTACAGCGAATGCTTGGTGGGTATCGACCATCATATTCGTTGCCATGGCATTAGTTGGAATCATTGGTGCTTTGCTCGGAGCTTATGTCTTTCATAATGTGTGGATAGGTGCATCCTTCATTTTCATAGGTTATTTCATTGGTTTCCCATTAGATAAATGGATCGATGGGCATATGAGACATCTGGAAATTCGATCCTAACTGCAATTTCTAGGAGAACAATCATGAATCGAGGCAACGATCGGCAAATTTCTCATCCTCCAACGAGCAAATTGGAAGGACATTTAGTCTGTCCCAATTGCCAAACTTTTTTTCCCTTAACTTGGCGTCGGTACTTGTCATCAGTATGGGGGACTTATCGCTGTCCTCAATGCCAACAGGTCTCCTCTCTCAAAGATAATTCTTATTGGCTGTGGCTAATCCGAATAGCCGGGATCATAATCTATGTCATGCTATCCGTTAATGTATTCTCGTATGTTTTCAATACCGCAGGAGTAGTAGGAACATTAATACCAGCGCGGCTCTTTGTTCTTCTAATCACTATATTGATCGGATTACCCGTTGACAAATGGATTGAGGGGCATATGAGACACCTAAAATAAAACCCCATTCGATTCTGACAAGGAACAACCATGAGGTATGACAAGATGACATTTATCAAAACTTGGCAATTCATCACTCTAATGCTGGCTTCGTTTAGTCTCAGTTTGTCGATGACACATTTGCTAGAAATGCCGCAAAGGATGCAGTTTGACCAACAACTTTGGGTTAGAGTGACGGTTTTTGAAAATATTTATAGATTGTTTGGAACAGTTGGGGCCGTTTTTGAAATCACGGCGATTTTGATGGCGATCGGGCTGGCATTCTTGGTTCACGATCGCGGCATCTCCTTCTACTGGACATTGGCGGGTGCAGTTCTCCTAATTTTGGCATTCGTTAGTTGGATTATATTTGTCGCGCCCATGAACGCTGAATTTGCTAAATGGTTAATAAATCCTATTCCTGTCAATTGGATGCAATATCGCAATCAATGGGAATACGCCCATGCGATAAATGCCTGTATCAAAATTATAGGCTTAAGTTTCCTCACGATCGGTTCACTTGTGCAAATGCCTGAACATCGAGCGCAATCAAAACACCTGATATAAGAAAACTCGCGATCGCAACCACTTTTATAAAGAGCAATTCGACAATTCGATCGTAATATTTATCGTAAAGGCTATCCCATGAAAAAAGTATTATTTCAACGATTATCTCGCCGTTGGTCACGCCTTCCAGAACGGAAATCGCGGTTCTATGGTTTGATCTCAGTCCTAGTCGCGCTAGTCCTAGTTACAGGCTGTGTTGCCAATCTAGGAGGTAGCGGCGTTAGAGGATCAGGCAATGTCAAAACTGAAGATCGATCGGTGATTGGATTTTCATCGATCGCCTTTAAGTCTGAAGGCAAAGTCATCGTGCAGCAGACCGGAAAAGAGTCCCTTACGATTAGCGCCGAAGATAACCTTCTGCCATTGTTGGAGAGTCGTGTAGCGGATAATGTTCTCTACCTCGGCACTGTCAATGATGCTGATATCAATCCGACGAAGCCTATTGAATTTGTCATGGAAGTCAAAAGTCTAGAGAGCTTCAAGATGACCGGAGTGGGTAGTATTGACGCAAAGGGCATTCAAGGAAAACACTTAACAATAGCGCTAACAGGCGTGGGAAATATGACGATCGAGGGCAAGGCTGATTCGCTCAATCTCAGCCTTGAAGGAGTCGGTAGCTACCAAGGCGAAGCCTTCAAAACAAAGCAAACAACTATTCGTAGTGAAGGCGTTGGCAGCGCTGTGGTGAATGCAAGTGAGCAGTTGGATGTATCCGTATCGGGCGTGGGAGGCGTCGAATATGTTGGTTCTCCCACGGTCCAAAAATCAGGAAAGGGTTTGGGTCAAGTCAAACAAAAGTAGGGTCCATGATTTTATTTAGATTTTATTGATAAAAAGGAAAACTTTTATGCAACCTCAAACGTTAACTCTTCAAGAAACGATCGGCACACCTTTTAATCTTTCCAGTCCACAGGGTCTATTATCAACGCTGCAAGAACTGCGTCAGACGGTTGAAACTGAAGGAAAAGCAACCTTCGATGAGTGGCGATCGCACATTGAGCGGCCTGAATTTCTGACCAGTGCCTTAAATCTGGCTGAATATCTGGCTTTGCGTCGGCACGATCTGCGCGCACTTCAAGTTGCTTTAAAGCCTTGGGGATTATCATCATTGGGACGGATTGAAGCCAGGGTAATGGCCAATCTTGATGCTGTAATTACCACTTTAGACGTTATTTGTGGCGCTGAATCTCATCACAACCGTCCACCCATTGAATTTTTTCTGGAGGGCGATCGCCTACTCCAACAACATACAGAAGAACTATTTGGCGACTCTCAACGCCGAGTCAGGATTATGGTGACGCTTGATACGGATGCTGCCACTAATTATGAGATAGTGCGAGGATTTATGCGATCGGGGGCGAACTGTATGCGAATAAACTGCGCCCACGACACTCCAGAAATCTGGGAGGCTATGATCAAAAATATCCGCCAAGCCGAGCAGGAAACAGGAATGCCTTGCAAAATTATGATGGATTTGGGTGGTCCAAAAATTCGGACTGGAGCGGTATTTGCACCCCTTGATAAGAAACGAGTCTTTATAGGCGATCAGATCTTGCTATCACGCTCCGCCGTAAAGGGCAAAGAAAGTACGTCAAAAGCGATTCCATCACCCGTCGATCGCTTCCAAACGAGCTGTACTATTCCGTCCATTCTTGATTTATTAGAGGTTAATACTCCTGTATTCATTGATGATGGCAAAATTCAGTCACGCGTGGTTGATCCTCACTATCTATTACCCGATGGTCAACTAGGACTTTTACTAGAAGTCATCAATGCTAGTCCCAAAGGAGTCAAACTTTTGCCAGAGAAGGGAATGAATTTTCCAGATACCGTTTTATCGCTGAGTCCATTGACCGAAAAAGATCGGTCTGACCTAGATTTTGTCGGGACTCACGCCGATATTATTGGGTACTCTTTTGTGCAACGTCCTGAAGATATTGAGTTATTGCAACAGGAATTAGACAAACGCTTTGGCGCAAGGATATGCAGACCCGCGATCGTTGCAAAAATTGAGACCGCGATCGCCGTTGCAAATCTACCCGAATTAATCATCTATGCCGCAGGTAAACAATCCTTTGGGGTCATGATTGCCCGTGGTGACTTAGCGGTACAAATTGGCTATCAGCGTTTAACTGAGATTCAAGAAGAGATTCTCTGGCTGTGCGAAGCGGCTCATGTTCCTGTTATTTGGGCGACTCAGGTGTTAGAGAGCCTAGTCAAAAATGGCGTCCCTTCGCGCGGGGAGATGACGGATGCCGCAATGGCTGAACGGGCTGAATGTGTGATGTTAAATAAGGGGCCTTTTGTGGGTAAAGCGATCGTTATTCTAGATGATGTTCTGACGCGCATGGAAGCCCATCAATTAAAGAAAACACCCCAATTACGGGCACTGCATTCTTGGTAGTTTTAACAGGTAATACAATGAAAGTCTCTATCTTTAGTACAAAGTCATACGATCGCTCATTTTTTACCGCTGCTAATGCCCACTATCACCATGAACTGACATTTCTAGAAGCACGGCTTGATCGTCAAACGGCTGTGCTGGCCAAGGATGCGATCGCTGTCTGTGTTTTTGTTAATGATGAAGTCGATAGGGAGACAATAGAAGCGCTAGCTAACCAGAATGTGAGTCTAATTGCTCTACGTTCTACTGGATATAATCATGTCGATGTACAAGCCGCAAAAGATTTAGGAATCAAACTGGTGCGAGTCCCTGCTTATTCTCCCTATGCGGTTGCCGAGCATACTATCGGACTAATCCTGACCCTCAACCGCAAACTTCATCGGGCCTATAACCGCGTCCGTGAAGGCAATTTTTCATTAGAAGGATTGCTTGGATTTGATTTACACGGTCGCACGATCGGCATTATCGGCATAGGCAGAATTGGCACAGTGGTTGCCCAAATCATGACGGGGTTTGGCTGCAAGGTGCTCGCCTACGATCTCCACCCTAATCCCCACTGTGAGGCGATGGCCGTTCAATATGTAGAGATGCCTCAACTGCTCTCTCAGTCAGATATCATCACGCTTCACTGTCCATTAACGTCAAAAACGCACCATTTAATTAATCAGGAGGCGATCGCCCATATGAAGCCCCAGGTCATGCTTATCAACACCAGTCGAGGAGCCTTAATCGACACCAATGCAGTCATAACCGCACTCAAATCATCAAAGATTAGCGCATTAGGATTAGACGTTTACGAACAAGAATCAGAACTGTTCTTTGAAGACCACTCAAATCGAATCCTTCAAGATGACACCTTTGCCCGATTAATGACCTTTCCTAATGTAATGATTACAGGACATCAGGCGTTCTTTACTGAAGATGCGATGAGAGCGATCGCTGACGTGACCTTAGAAAATATCACGCAAATAGAACAAGGAAAGACCTGTGAAAATGAAATCTAATCTAAATTTAGTCATTCAAAATCTTTTTGTCGATCGCTTCTCCAGAACCATCAAGGTCATACACGATCGGGACACCCGTTGGAATTTCTAGTGCTGTTACTTCCTGTGGACTCAGGCGATCGAGCATCATAATGATAGACCGCAAGGAATTCCCGTGAGCGGCGATTAGGACATTTTCGCCTTGAAGCAGATGAGGAAGAATGCGGATTTTGAAATAATCAATCACTCGCTTTTGCGTATCCTCTAAACTTTCTCCTCCGGGAGGTCGAACACTGAACGATCGACGCCACTCATGAACCTTTTCACTACCGTACTTGATCGCAGTTTCGGCTTTATTTAAGCCTTGCAATTCACCATAAAACCGCTCATCAAGCGCAGCATTTGTAAAAACAGGTAACTCTTCAGCCGCATTTCCATCGTAACTATCCCAGCCGTGCCAATCTTGATTAGATAGTTCATGTTTGATAACCGGAATCTTGCCCCCACAGATATCATCACGTTCAGTCAAACAAATCGTTGCCGTCTCGATCGCCCGAATTAATTTGCTAGTAAAGCAAACATTCACTCGATAACCACTCAGCCGACAAGAGGCGATCGTTGCCTCAGCCCGACCCCGTTCACTCAGAGGAACATCGACCCATCCTGTAAATTTGTTGAGGGCATTCCAGAGGCTTTGTCCATGCCGAACCAAAATAAGTTGAGCCATTTTTCATTTGCCATTACTTACAATTCACTACTTCTATGGTAGCTACCCTTAACCAGAAATAAGGATAGATAAGTTTCCCAACATATTCAACCCATCCATGTGTTTCCCCAATATTAAAGCTAGCTACGTAGGGCATGGTTCGCCGTGTCCCAAAACCCAATAAAGAGGAGCTTGACCAAGAATAATAACGTTTTGTTCCTTAAGGGTTCAAGTCATACACTAAATCAATCATCGATCAACTAACTTGATAAGTGAGCAGCAAAAAGCTGTTATTAGCCGATCGACCTCACAACACAATTTCTTCAGTGAGTCGGTAGTCACTTCAACATCAAACCTATTATACCCACAGGAAAACGAACATGCCAAAAATCATAGCTGAAGGCAAAACTTTTGAAGTTGCCGCAGGAACAAATCTACGTAAGGCATTGCTAGCTCAAGACATCGATCTCTTTAGTGACGGATCGAAAGCCCTAAACTGTCATGGAAAGGGATTATGCGGTGCTTGTGTCGTTCGAGTTGAGGGTGAAGTTTCTAAACCCACCCTACTCGAAAAGATCTGGATGTTTCTGCCAACTCATTCTAGTCACAAAGAACGGAGACTAGCTTGCAAAGTCAAAGTGCTTTCAGATGTAAATGTGACCAAATTCGACGGCTTTTTTGGCAGCGGTGATGAGTCCGTTTGGACACCAGATGACGAAGTGACCGTTCCAGTCCCTTCGATCTAGCCTTATTGTTTTTTCGATCGTATTCGTCTGCAAAACGACCCGTTTTAAAGTCCCCAAACGGCACAAGCGGTTAGAGCTGCGGCGATATAGAACAATGCCTCCCTGTTTACTCAGCCTTCTGATTAGATACGGAGGTCTATCTGAAGCAGCGATCGGAACTAAATCATGTAACCACCGATTACACTAACTAACAGAAATCTTTAATGTCTTACATCACAGTCGGTCAAGAAAACTCTAGCACTATTGATCTTTACTATGAAGATCTTGGATCGGGTCAACCTGTAGTTCTGATCCACGGATTTCCGCTCAACGGTCATTCTTGGGAGAAACAAGTTTCGGTTTTACTCAAAGCGGGTTATCGAGTGATCACATACGATCGTCGAGGCTTCGGCAATTCTAGCCAGCCCTCCGTTGGCTATGACTACGATACATTCACAGATGATTTGCACAAGCTTATTACAAAACTCGACTTACGGGATATGCTCCTCGTCGGCTTCTCAATGGGATGTGGCGAAGTGACACACTATCTGGGTAAGTACGGCTCAGAGCGCGTCAGTAAAGCGGTGCTGATGGCTCCAGTGCCGCCCTTCCTCCTGAAGACCGACGACAATCCTGAAGGGGTCGATCGCAGTGTGTTTAGCGACATTGAACAGTCGATCGTAGCCGATCGTCCATCGTACCTATCCGCATTCTTTACCCAATTTTATAATGTTGACGTTTTTGGCAACAAGTCTGATTCTGTTCGCATCACGGATGACGCGATTCGGCTGAGTTGGCAAGTTGCAGCAGGGGCTTCAGCTAAGGCAACGCTGGACTGTGTGTCGTCGTGGCTAACCGACTTCCGCGCCGACTTACCGCGCATAGATATCCCGACGTTAATCATTCAGGGCGATGCCGATCGGATTCTTCCCATTGATTCCACGGGGAATAGACTCCCGAAGCTGATCAAAGAGAGTCGGCTCGTAGTGATTCCTGGCGGACCGCACGCAATTAACTGGACTCATGCCGATCAGGTCAATCCCGTGCTGCTGGACTTTCTCAAATAAATTGATCGCAACGTTAAATAATCCACCGGAGTCAATATGTCTGAAATTCAAAACAAAGTGATCATCATTACTGGAGCAAGTAGTGGACTAGGTGCCGCAACCGCCGAACGACTCGCTGCGAGTGGAGCCAAACTAATGCTAGCAGCACGTCGGGACGATCGACTCAAGGACTTGGTGGCAGCAATCGCTAAATCGGGAGGGACGGCAGATTACCTTGTTACCGATGTATCCGATCGTGCCCAAGTAGAAGCCTTAGCGCAGAAAACTTTGAGTACCTACGGTCGAATTGATGTCCTTATTAATAATGCTGGATTGATGCCCCTCTCGCCCTTAGACGCGCTCAAGGTAGACGAATGGGAGATGATGATTGATGTCAACATCAAGGGCGTTCTGTATGGAATTGCAGCGGTGCTACCGACAATGCGTCGCCAGAAGTCCGGTCATATTATTAATATGTCCTCAGTAGCTGGACATAATGTATCGCCATCGGGAGCGGTTTACTCTGCAACTAAGTTTGCAGTCAAAGCGATTTCTGAGGGGCTGCGGCAAGAGTCTAAGGGTGAAATTCGATCGACCAATATCTCACCGGGAGCGATCGCAACGGAGCTAACGAGCACGATTAGCGATCCGGACACAGCGACAAGACTGAACGCATTTTATGAGAAGACCGCGATCGATGCTGATGCGGTTGCGCGGGCGATTGTTTATGCGATCGAGCAACCCACAGATGTCAGTATCAATGAAATCATTATCCGCCCCACTCATCAGATTTAAGATTCGAGATTAAGCCCCATTTTTAGAGGATTTCACTCAAATGCAAGAAGGAGCTAACATCAATCCCCAAATGAGTACAACAGCATCTAAAGTCGAAACTCTCGCCAAACTTTACTTGGAAGGTAACCCTGCTGAAATTTCTGATGCAACGATCGCAAATCTGTGTGATTGGCTTTGGCGTGAGTTTCAAGATACACCGCTCAATCTACAGTTCTCATGGTACGAGCGCTACAGCAATTCTGATGAGATGTTTGCCGATATCCAGCAAGATCATCTCTGGATATCGGCCGAAAATTACGGCACAACCTTAGATCTTAATCCCATTTACAACTTCATCTTTCAGGCGATGCACGACTATGACCACTATCGCACTCATAGCGATTTCAGCTTAGAAGGAGAAATTGCGACTTACAATGCCACTGCGAAACGTGCGCCCAGTTTAGATATACAAAAGATTATCTATTCCGAAAGTGTGCTGAGACCCGCTGCAAACCTTTTCCTAGGACACACACCCATCTCCAAAATTGTCTTTCCATAATGCACTAGAATATTCAGTTTACAACTTCCCCCATAGTTCACCTTCATCTATCTGCAACAAAGGAGTAATCCCATGACTACAACTATAATGTCTTTAAGCGCTACCACAATTCGTTGGGCAGATGTCATTGAGTATCCCCACACTGGAGCCAAGAGCAAGGTTTTGCTAGAAGATGGAAACTGCCGATATGCGTTGATGGCGCTGGCAGTAGGAACGCACATTGCAGAACATACTAATCCTCGCAATGCCACGGTGAACGTGATTGAAGGACAAGGGATGCTGATGCTGGAAGACAAAGAAATTATCTTGGAATCGGGAGTCTTTGTGTTTATCCCTGCTGCCGCCCGTCATGCTATCAAAGCAGCGACCAATCTTGCTTTTCTGTTGATTCTCTCTGAAAAGGCTGCTGACTCCAACTGAACTAATAGCTAGGTTTGGGGCACGGCGAGCCATGCCCCTACAGATCCGGGTTTAAGAGTCCGGGTTCAAGAGTCCGGGTTTACATGAGAATGTAGGGACATGGCTATGCCGTGTCCTAAACGCAACGAAGAAAAGATCAAGGTCTTATTTCCGCCGCGCAGGACTAGAACCTTAACTTCCGGTTATTTTGATCCAAGTAAAGCAGAACCGAGCACCCTGTTTGACATCCTTATCCAACCAAATTCGACCGCCTTGCCCTTCGATCATCTTTTTGACGATCGCTAATCCGACCCCTGTGCTATCCGATCGGTTTTGAGGATTCACCGCCTGAAAAATTGTAAAAATCTGCTCGTGATGTTCTGGAGCAATGCCTGGGCCATCATCGGACACCGAAAATTCATAACAGTCGCTACGCTCCTCGATCGAAATCTGAATCGAGCCAGCTTCGGAATGATGATGTTTGATGCCATTACCGATGAGATTGGCAAAGACCTGGAACAAGGGTAGCCGCCGAGTCGAGAGTATCGGTAGTTCGGGCGGTAGCTCTATGGTAAAGGTGGGGGGTGGGGCGATCGAATCGATGACATCAGCTAGCAGTTCGGCGATGGAAACCGACTCGATCGTCTCAACAGCTTTTCCGATACGGGCATAGTTAAGTAATTCATTGATTGTGGCTTCCATCTTATAGACTCGGCTACGTAACAGGGTCATCTGCTGTTGATTGGCGATACTAAGCGATCCGTCCAAGTCTTCCTCGATCCATTCGGAGAGGTTGGCAATTCCTCGTAGGGGTGCTTTGAGATCGTGAGAGACAATGTAGACAAAGCTGTCTAGCTCTTGATTGCGCTGTTCCAAATCGGCTTGAGCCTGTTTACGATCGCGTAGTACAGCTTGTTGTTCGGTGATATCTTGAATCACAGCAATAAAATATTGGGGTATGCCTAGTTGGCCATCCGGGACGATCGTGCGGATCAGAGTAACAGTTATATGGACCCAAACGTAATGTCCTTGTTTATGAATATAGCGTTTTTCTAATGTACATTCATTAATTTCACCGTTAATTAATTGTTGTACTATAGTAACGTCCTGACCTGAATCTGCGGGTTCTGTAATGGCCTGATAGGTAGTAGCCAAAAGTTCTGCCGAACTATAACCTAATATTTCACAAAGTTTGTGATTGACTCGCATCCAATTTCCATCAAGGGCAACGTGAGCCATACCGACAGAGGTGTACTCGAAGGTAGAGCGAAACAACTCCTCACTGATTTGAAGCGCGATTTCTGTCTGCTTGCGTTCAGTAATATCGCGGGAAACTGATAAAATTTGTTCGACATTCCCCTGCCGATCGAAGATGGGTGTAATAACAACTTCCCACCATTTCGGCGTGCCTTTATAGGTCGCACAATACCCTTCAAATTTACCGATTTCTCCAGACTTAGCCGCAGCTAGAGCAGCTTTAATCGATTCCGCATCATTACCTTGCCAAAACTCGACCCATGGGCGACCTTCGATCGTCGTAAAGTCATCGATCTCCATTAATCTTTGTCCGCTATCATTTATATACAGTAGACGACCTTCTAGATCGACAACCTTGACACAATCTCGATGACTGTCGAGAATACTACGGTTGAATTCCTCACTGCGACGGAGCGCTTCGTCATCACGCTTACGATCGGTGATGTCATGGGCGACTGCATAGACTAAATTTTGCTCGTCGTAGGGTCGCGAACTCCACGATAGCCAGCGATAGGAGCCATCCTTGCAGCGATAGCGATTTTCAAAACTAACCGCCATCTGACCTACACTCAATCCTTGGGCAACGGCTAGCGTTGCAGCGAGATCGTCAGGATGGACCAAATTTAGATAGGGTTGTGCCATCAATTCGGCAGCAGTAAAGCCCAAAGTCTGCTCCCAAGCTGGATTCAGGCGCAAGAAATAACCCTCAAAATTGGCGATCGCCAGCAAATCGAGCGATAAATTAAAGAACCGATCGCGTTCTTGTTCGGCGGCAATCCG
The DNA here is from genome assembly GCA_043764895.1 of Synechococcales cyanobacterium. Lineage (GTDB taxonomy): Bacteria > Cyanobacteriota > Cyanobacteriia > Leptolyngbyales > Leptolyngbyaceae > JAAFJU01. Next base: position 87,826 of record JAYUJY010000064.1, read on the forward strand.
TTCGCATTCGAGCCATTTACGTTCGTTGATATTCCGAAAGTAAATCCCTAAGCCTTCATCCGACGGATAAGCATGAGTCTCGAACCAAGTGTCAGCCGTCTCATAGAACAGCTCGAAATGTACTGTCACTCGATCGGTCACAGCACGCCTGTACTCCTGCTCGACAATAGTTCCCACCGTCGCGGGAAACACTTCCCAATGACTCTTACCCAAATATTCTGCTGGTGTTAGACCAGTCATTTGGCGAAATACTTCAGTTGCCGCCGAATTAGTATAGACGATCCGCCAATCAGGGTCGAGCGTCGCATAGGCATCGGTCATGCTTTCCCAGATCGTCGTCGTCTGCTGATTCTTGACTTGCAGCGTGAGTTGGGCCTGTTGCAATTGCAGCCGCAAACGGGCATTCTCCATCGCCATTCGCATCGTCGATTGCAATAGTTCTGAGGTCAGGTCGCGCTTGGCTAAATAATCTTCCGCTCCCAGTTTCATAGCTCCGATCGCAATTCCTTCGTTGCCCATTCCTGTCACCATGACCACAGGTGGACTACTACCCTCACTTTGAGCCTTTAGGGCGGCTAAAAACGTCAGCCCATCTCCATCAGGTAGCGCATAATCAAGCAAAATCCCATCGATCGATTGGGTGCGGCACACGGTCAACCCCTCTGCGACAGATTCTGCTTCCAACAGGTGATAACTACAACTTGCGTCTTGGCTTAAAGCACGCCGATATAGCTCTCTATCGATCGCCAAGTCCTCAACGATGAGTAATGTAAAGGTCGGAATGTACATTGTGCTCACCTCAAATGGAATAGTCGCTATAGTCAATGGGTATAATCGGATTGATCTACAAGATTGTACCAGATCTGAATTGCGCTAATCAGACCTATTGATCTATTCTTCGTTAGGTTTGGGGCACGGCAAGCCATGCCCCTACGGTCTCTGGAAAGATAGATTTGTTGGGGCATGGCACGCCGTGCCCCAAACCCAACGGAGAGGTTCTAAATACCTG